>SFCY01000037.1 GCA_004558865.1 Bacteroidales bacterium | reverse complement strand
TTGCCCGCACGTTCCATCCGCTCAAAGTACATGGTCTTGTCGACCAGATATTTGTTCTCACTCCGCACCTGCTTGAAGCTTGCGATGCCGTAGGGAACTTGCTTGAAGTCGTTGCTCATAGTCTTGTAGCTTATCGTTGATGCAAATATAACGCTTTTTTTCAGATAAGCAAGCGTTTCATGCGGAAAAGGTGACTCCACAGCGCGTTTCAATCCTCGCATGCTCGCCATCCTGCTGTCGAGGCCATGACGGCCATCCTGCTTGCAGGGGGGAGACACTGCCATACCATTTGAGATCCGCTGCCCGGGAGATCAGTTGCCCTCAGCGGACACAAACCTGAGGTAAGTTTTGTAGGGTCTGCGCCAGCCTGTTTTCAAGGTTTTTCTTGCATCGCAGCAAGGGTTTTACTGGTTTTTGTCAGAATTGAGCCCTATATTCAGCCAAACAAGTTCGATATCTTTTCTTTAGGAGCAAAATTGGCTGAACAGTCGCTCCGTATTTTGTCGTGGCTAAAAATTATTAAATGCTTGCGGTTCTCATGAATAATATGTACATTTGAGGCGGAATTAATCTTTGCTCATATTATGAATCAGACAGAAAATGCCTACTGTGTCATTTTTGCTGGAGGAAAAGGGCGCCGCCTCTGGCCTTTCAGCCGCGCGCACTACCCCAAGCAGTTCATCGACTTCTTCGGTCTGGGCCGCACGCAGCTGCAGCAGACCTACGACAGGATGGCACGCATATTCCCCAAGGGGCATATCTACATCAACACAAACCGCGACTACGTGGACATCGTGAGGGAGCAGCTCCCCGAGGTGGCCGACGACCATATCATCGACGAGCCTGTCCACCGCAACACGGTGCCCAGCGCCGTGTGGACGCTCCACCGCATCCGCCACAACGCCGGCTCCGAGAAAGCCACGGTGATGTTCACGCCCTCCGACCACGTCATCCTCGATGAGGACACGTTCAGACTTGAGATTGGCGAGGGATTCGACTTCGTCACCCACAACGACTCCATCATCACCCTCGGCGTGAAGCCCACGCGAGCGGAGCCGGGCTACGGCTACATACAGCTTGGCGACCCCATGGAGCATAATATATATAAGGTGCAGTCGTTTACGGAGAAGCCTGAGCGCGAGTTTGCCAAGATGTTCTTGCAGAGCGGCGAGTTCTATTGGAATACGGGACTCTTCCTGGCCAATGTGGACAGCCTCTGGACCTACCTCTGCTCCCTGCTGCCCAACGAGCTGCGCACGTTCGACCAGGAGCATCCCAACTGGACGATAGAGGAAGAGGAGGACTTCATGAACGACCACTTCCCGCTCTACCCCAACCTGCCGCTCGACCTCACGCTGTTGGAGCGCTGCGACAAGGTGTGCGTGATGAAGTGCGACTTCGGCTGGGCCGACGTGGGCACATGGCACAGCATCTACGAGGCCATGCGCAAGGGAGAGAACGACAATGTGGTGATCGACTCCGACGTCATCATCGACGACGCACGCAACAATGTGGTGAAGTTGCCCAAGGGCAGGATGGCGGTCATCAATGGCCTCGACGGCTACATCGTGGTGGAGAACGACAACGTGCTGCTCATCTGCAAGAAGGAGGATTCATCGGCCCTGGTCAGGAAATACGTCAACGAGGTGCAGATGAAAAAGGGAGAAAAGTTTATCTAATGCACAATTGCCCCACCGCATGGGAGGTGTGGGTCCCACCGCACAACAGCATGCGTCCAATCAGCTCATGTTCAGCGAGGACGCTGAACCTCCTACAAGAAAGCCACAGACGGGCCGGCTACGGTCGCCCTTCTGTGGCTTTCTCGTCTTCTCCTGCTGGGAGGTGAGCGAGGAGCGGAAGCTCAGGAGGCCTCCTTACAGCTTCTTGAACTCTGCGAGAATCTTGTCGGCCGTGGCCTTCATCTCCTCGTCGGAGAGCTTGATGTGGTGGTGCAGGTCCACGTCGGCCTCGCTGTCGATGGGGATGAGATGGATATGGGCATGGTCCACTTCCAGCCCCAACACCACTTCGGCCACCTTCTTGCAGGGAAAGGCGGCCTTGATGGCCCGCGCCACCTTCTTGGCAAACACCTCAAAGGCCGCCAGGTCGTTGTCCTCCATGTCGAAGATGTAGTCTATCTCCTTGCGGGGCACCACAAGCGTGTGGCCCCGCCTCACGGGGTTGATGTCGAGGAACGCATAGAAGCGGTCGTCCTCGGCACACTTGAAGCTGGGAATCTCGCCAGCCGCGATTTTACTGAACAGTGTCATATCTTCGTCCTTTCTATTATTCGGCGATGGAAATCTTGTCGATGCGCAGTTTGATGGTGCCGCGCGGAATCTTGATTTCTGCCACGTCGCCCACCTTCTTGTTGAGCAGCCCCTGTGCGATGGGGGTCTTGATGGAGATCTTCCCCTGCTTCAGATTGGCCTCGGTCTCGCTCACGATGGTGTATTTCATCTTGGCCTTGTTGGTCATGTTGGTCATTTCCACCGTCGAGAGGATCTGCACCACGTCAGCGCTCAGGCGCGACATGTCCACAATCTTCGCATGGGCGATGGTCATCTTCAGCTCGTTGATGCGCGCCTCCAGGTGCGACTGGGCTTCCTTGGCGGCATCATACTCCGAGTTCTCGCTGAGGTCTCCCTTGTCGGCGGCTTCGGCAATGGCGGCCGATGCCTTGGGGCGCTCTACGGATTCGAGTCTTTTCAATTCGGCCACGAGCTTGTCGTAGCCCTCCTGTGACATATAAGCCATAAGTTTTCCTGTTTAAATTGACAATTCGGTTAACACGGGCAAAAAAATAAAAGAATTCCGACAGGCATTGTGTCGGAATCCCCTTAAATTCTACTCGTTATCTTTCTGTTTGCAAAGATAAGCAATATTTCCCATACCCCAAACTTTTTAACTATTTTTACTATCTTTCCCGCTTCGTGCAACTGTGCAGCGAATCGCTTTGCAATGTCAATACTCTACAGTCTGTGGCAGTTGTCGCACAGTTGTGTGGCTGTTGTTCTATTGTTGTGTGGCGGTTGTTCTATTGTTGTGTGACAGTTGTCACACAACATGTATGTCCCGTGCCAAATCATTCAGACCCACGTAGACCCTGTTCCCGAGTTGATTGTTAGAAGCAACTAAAGGACTCTTGGACTGAAAAGAAAGGATTTGGAGAGACGGTTGTTGGAGTCTGCGGACATCCATAAAAAAAGCCTGCCACGCAAAACCTGCGGGACAGACCGACGTTAAATAAAAAAGGGATAAGTGTCGACACTTGGATTCGGACCAAGGACCCCCACCATGTCAAGGTGATACTCTAACCAACTGAGCTATGCCGACTTGTGGTTTCGTGGCTGCAAAGGTACGAAATATATTTAATACTCACGAATGTTTTTCCCGTTTTTTTCATTCTCCTGTGAAAATATCTTCCAACCGCAACGCCACAGCCCCCTCCCACGCGCCCCACGGCAGTGGTTTTCCAGCCCTTGTCCAATGGCCTCGTCAGCATGCGCTCTTCAAGCTTTCAGTTGTCGACATTTGTCGACGAATTGGTTGACATTTGTCGACAGCCGCGGTCTCTGCGTGTTGACTGAAGAGAGCTGACTGGCAGAAGCTGGAGGCTCAGAAAAGGAGAGCTTTGTTTCGTTTTCTCGCCACAATTCGCTAAATTTGCAGTCCCAACACCTTAAAGAGTATGGAGCTAAGACAACTACGCTATTTCGTCAACGCCGCCACGACGCTGAGCTTCACCGAGGCTTCGCGCCTCTCCAACATCACGCAGAGCACCCTCTCGCAGCAAATCAAGCAGTTGGAGTCCGAGCTCGGCGTGCAGCTTTTCCACCGATTGGGCAAGCACATACAGCTCACCAGCGAGGGGCGCGCCTTTCTCCACGACGCCAAGCACCTGCTCGACGATGAGCGGCAGAGCCTGCAGCGGCTGGCCGACATGCGCAACCTGCAGGGCGGCGAAATCTCCGTGGGCATCGCCTCGGGCCTTGGAATCTCCGCGCTCTTCACAGACGCCATAACAGAATACAACAGGCTATACCCCCACGTGGCCGTCCGCATCCACCAAACGGCGGCCCCCCGGCTCCCGGGCATGCTGCGCAAGCACGCCATAGACGTGGCACTCTCCTTCAAGCCCCAGCATGAGGAACCCGACTTGGAGGCGCGCCCGCTCTTCGCCACAAGGCTCTGCGCCATCGTGAGCGAGCACCATCCCTTGGCCGACCACCCCCCGCTTACATTGAGACTGTTGGAGCACCAGCGGCTGGTGCTGCCCAGCGGCAATCTCCTCGTTCGCACCTTTCTCGACCAGATTTCGCGCAAGCAAGGCATCGCGCTCCGCCCCGCCGTGGAAATCGACGACCTCTCCCACATCGTCCTCATGGTGCGCAGCGGACGCTGGGTGACGGTGCTGCCCGATGCCGCCACCCATTCCGTCAGAGGATTGGTGTGCAAGCGTTTCGACCAGCCCTACGTCATGCCCACGAGCATCCTCCTGCTATCTGGCGTCTACCAGCGCAAGGCCGTGACCGAGTTCCTGCGCCTACTCAGTGGGAGCGCGCGCCTCATGCTGCAGGGCAAGACGGAGGACTGCGCAGTGTGCGGCGAGACCTTCCTCGTCTGATGCCATCCTGCCAATCCCCAACCCACCATCCGCGGAAGCGCCCAAATGCCGGAGGGCATGTCCTAATGGCCTCCATCCCCCAAGAGAAGGCCGGCATGCCATCCAATCGAGGAGGCCACGCAGCGCGCGGTTGGATGGGAACCCAGCAGGATGCTTGCGGATATTCATGGACTTTCATGCAGAAAACAACATCCACGAGCAATGCTGGCTTGAAAAAAACGACAGGCAGATTTTGTGCTTTACACGAATTGCACTAACTTTGCCGACATGAAAGAGACAGACGTGCTGATTATCGGTGCCGGCCTCGGCGGACTCTTCACGGGAGCCCTGCTGGCCAAGGAGGGACTGCGGGTGACGCTGGTGGAGAAGAACCCCACCATCGGCGGAGGCCTGCAGACGTTCCGGCGATGGGGCGAAAGCTTCGACACGGGAATGCACGTGGTAGGCGGCATGCGACCGGGCGGCAACATCCGGGCCATCTGCCAATACTTGGGCATCCTCGATGAGGTGAGGCTGCGCGACGTCGACGACGACTGCACCGACAGCCTCTTCTTCGCGGAAGACCGGCAGACCTACCGCATCGCCAAGGGACGGGAGGGCTTTGTCAACTCGCTCAGCCACTATTTCCCCGACCAGCGGCAGAACATCGGGCGATACGTCGACGCCATCGGCCGGCTCACCGACGAGGTGCCGCTCTTCCACCTCAAGCCGCAGGCCGACACGCTCTCCCTCCACAGCGACGAGTTCATGATGCCCGCCGATGCCTTCATAGCCCGCTACATCAGCCATCCGCGCCTGCGGACCGTCGTGGCCTACATGAATCCCCTCTACGGCGGACGCGCCGACGAGACTCCCGCCTACGTACACGCCATCGTCAACACGCTCTACATCCATGGAGCCAGCCGGTTTGTCGACGGCAGCAGCCACTTCGCCCAATCGCTCGCGGGAGTCATCACGCGCGCCGGTGGGGAAATCCTCACTGGCGAGGGCGTCACCCACGTGGAGGTGAGCCGCCGGCACGCAGACTGGGTGGAGACCACCAAAGGCCGCCGCATCCTGGCCCGCACCTACATTTCGGCCATCCATCCCTGCGCCCTCATACCACTCTGCTCGCCCAAGACCTTCACCCCCGCCTTCCGCCATCGCATGGACAGCATACCCAACTCCTACTCGGCTTTCTCGCTCTTCGTGAGATTCCGCCCCGAAAGCCGCTTCCCCTACATCAACCACTCGGTCTACTACATGACGCGATATGATGAGATCTGGCACTTCGGCCGCACCGACAAGCCGTGGCCGCAGGGCTTCCTCTTCATGACACCGCCCTCTACCCACCAAGGTCCCTACGCCGCCAAGGCGCTGGTGACGGCCCCCATGTCGTTCGAGACCGTGAGACCGTGGGAGCACACCCTCACCGGCCGCCGCGGACCGGACTATGAGGCTTGGAAGCGGGACATGACGGGGCGGCTGATGGCCAAGATGGAAGAGCTCTATCCGGGATTCGCCCGCCAGGTGGAGGCCGTCTGCTCGGCCTCTCCCCTCACCATTCGCGACTACTACGGCTCCAAGGAGGGCTGCCTGTGCGGTTTCAGCAAGGACAGCCACAATCCCGCCCTGTCGCAGTTGCCCGTGGTGACGCGCGTCGACAACCTGCTGCTCACGGGCCAGAACAACAATCTCCACGGCTTTTGCGGCGTTCCCCTCACGGCCATCAACACTTGCGAGGCTCTGTTGGGCCGCAACCACATTGTCAACAAAATCAGGTCATGCGTAGGTTCGGAGCATATATTATAATAGGTGTGTTGCTGATGTGCCTCCCGGCGCGCGCCCAGGTGAACATCTGGGCCGACGGCGGCGCGAAGGCCAACGTCGGTATATGGCACTTTCCCGTGGAGGGCAAAGGCCACAAGGCCATCATCGTGCTTCCCGGGGGCAGCTACTTCTGGCACGACATGGACAGCGAGGGCTTCCAAGTGGCCCGATGGCTCCAGCGCCGGGGCATCGCCGCCTTCGTCCTGCGCTACCGCACAGCCTACGTGCCCGCCTTTGTCACCCATTTCCGGCTCCTTTTCCGCGGCAACCGCTATCCCGACCCACAAGACGACCTGCGCCAAGCCCTGCGCTATGTGCGCCGCCACGCCGCCGAATGGGGCGTCAACGCCGACAGCGTGGGCGTGATGGGATTCTCGGCGGGAGGCCATCTCGCCATGTCGGCGGTGGAGCTGTTTCCAAGGGAAGAGTGGCCGGCGTTTGTGGCCGCCATCTATCCCGTGGTGACGATGTCGGCCGACTGTGTGCACAAGCGCTCGCGGCGTGGGCTGCTCGGCGACAGCCGCCGCCACAACACGCGCCTGCAGGACTCGCTCTCGCTGGAGCGCCACGTGCCCCGCGACTGCCCGCCTGTGTTCCTGCTCAACTGCAAGGACGACCCCATCGTGGACTATCGCAACAGCGTGATTCTCGACTCCGCCCTCACCGCCAACGGAGTGCGCCATGTCTATATCCAATATTCCACCGGTGGCCACGGCTTCGGCGCCAACCCCGCCAAGGGCAGCGACGAGAGCAGAGGGTGGCTGCTGCGCTTCGAGGAGTTCCTGCGGGAGTTGGGCGGCCGCCCATCCACCGACCGGGAATGATGAATGACGCCGCAGCGCCACAATGGATGGCAAAGACCTAGGCCTGACGATAATGATGAATTGTGAATGATGAACTGTGAATTGAACTTCGATGACATCCGCCCATACGTCGACGGGGAGATTCCCGCCGCCATGCTGCGCATAGCCCGGAGCGAGGTGTTTCCGCTCGTGGCGGCCTACGTGTACCCCGACGAGTCCCTGGAGAAAGTGAGAAGCCGCATAGCGGGCTACCGCAGCACACGCGACTTCCAGCACGAGACGATGTACAGGGTGAACGAGCAGGTGATTGGCAAGACCATCAGCCACTACTCGTGCGACGGGCTGGAACGCCTCGACCCCACCACGCCCTATCTCTACATTTCCAACCACCGCGACATCATGCTCGACGCCAGCCTGCTCCAATACTCCTTGGTGAAGGCCGGATTCGACACAACCGAGATCACCTTTGGGGCCAACCTGATGACGCATCCCTTGGTGGTGGACATCGGCAAGTGCAACAAGATGTTCCGAGTGGAACGCCCAGGAGGAGGAATACGAGAGTTCTACCGCGCCTCGCTCCATCTGTCCAACTACATCCGCCACACTATCGCCCAGAAGCGGCAGTCGGTGTGGATAGCCCAGCGCAACGGCCGCACCAAGGACGGCAACGACCAGACCGACCAAGGCATCATCAAGATGTTCTGCATGAGCATGAGCGACGACAAGATAGCCGCTCTCGATGAACTCCACCTTGTGCCGGTGGCCATCAGCTACGAGTGGGAGCCGTGCGACATCCTGAAGACGCTCGAACTCTATCAGTCGCGGAGTGAGAAATACGTGAAGAAGCCGGGGGAGGACCTCAACAGCATCCTCACCGGACTCTACCAGCACAAGGGCGAGGTGCACATACAGGTTTGCGAGCCCATCCGCCACGAAGAGCTGACGGCTTTCCAGGCCATGACCAACAGCGAGTACCACAAGGCCGTGGCCACGCTCACCGACCGACGGATCCTCGCCGCCTACCGGCTCTACCCCAACAATTTCATCGCCCACGACCTGCTCCACGGCTGCCGCCACTTCGCCAACCGCTACACAGAGCAGCAACGGCAGGACTTCACGCGACACATCCAGCAGCTGGAACGCTACGGCGACTACGACGTCGGCCAGCTGCTCGACATCCTGCTCGGCATCTACGCCAATCCCGTCGACAACAAGAGGAGGGCGGCCCTATGACATCGCTCATCCTCCGCATCTACGACCTGTTGGGCCGCCACCGACGACTGACGCTCGCAGCCCTGTTGGCGCTGACGGGGCTGATGGCGCTGCTCGTGGGGCGCATCAGTTTCCACGAGGACATCTCCGACTTCCTGCCCCTCGACGCCAACCGCAACAACGCGCTCAAGGCATATCAGCAGCTCTCGGGCGCGGAAAGGCTCTTCGTGGTGTTCGGGCAGCGCGACAGCGCCAAGGCCGAACCCGACAGCGCCGTGGCCGCCATCGACGACTTCGTGGCCATCACCAGCCGCGTCGACAAGGCTGGATGGACGCGCGGCATGACCTCGCAGGTGGACATGGAGCAGATGGACGCCGCCATGGACTTCGTCTACAAGCACATACCCTATTTTCTCACAGCCAACGACTATCGCCGCATCGACAGCCTGCTGGCACAGCCGGGCTACGTGAGCCGGCAACTGGAAGCCGACAAGCAACTGCTGCTCTTCCCCTCGGGAGGCATGGCGGCCCAGAGCATCGGCCGCGACCCCTTGGGGCTGTTCACCCCTGTGGTGGAGAGGCTGCGCCAGTCGGCCGACAACATCAGGTACGAACTCTACGACGGCTACGTGTTCTCGCCCGACATGCAGCGCGCCGTCGTAACCCTCGACTCGCCATTCGGCTCCAGCGAGACCGAGAACAACGGCCGGCTCTTGGCCCTGCTCCACGAGTGCGCCGCCCATACGATGAAACTCCATCCCACGGTGGACATCCATGTGGTGGGAGGTCCCGCCATCGCCGTCGACAACGCCTCGCAGATCAGGACCGACAGCTTGCTCTCCGTCTCCATAGCCGTGGCGCTCATCCTCCTGCTCCTCTATCTGAGCATCCGCAGTTGGCGCAACCTGCTGCTCATCGCCCTGTCCATCGCCTGGGGCTGGCTGTTTGCCGTGGCCGGGCTGTCGCTCGTCCACCAGAACATCTCGCTCATCGTGCTGGGCATATCGTCGGTCATCCTTGGCATAGCGGTCAACTATCCGCTCCACCTCGTGGCCCACCTCCCCCACTGCCCCACCAAGCGCGATGCCCTGCGCGAGATCGTGTCGCCACTGCTCGTGGGCAACATCACCACCGTGGGCGCCTTCCTCACCCTCGTGCCGCTGCGCTCCACGGCCCTGCGCGACCTCGGGCTGTTCAGCGCGCTGCTGCTCATCGGCACCATCCTCTTCGTACTCGTCTTCCTGCCCCAACTGGCCGACGCACACGCCAAGCGCCATGCCACGGCCATCGACCGATGGGGCACAGCCTCGTTAGAGAAACACCGCTGGCTGGTGGTGGCCGTGATGGCGCTGACCGTCGTCTTCGGCGCGTTCAGCCTGAAGACCAGCTTCGACCCCGACTTGAGCCACATCAACTATATGACCAAGGAGCAGCGACAGCAGCTGGGCTGGCTGCAGCACAACATGACGCGGCATGGAGGCAGCGAGACGGTCTACGTGATCTCCAACAGCACAAGCCTCGACAGCGCACTGGCCCACAACGAGCGGCTGCAGCCAGTGCTGGAGAGGCTCACCAACAGCAAGCTGGTGGAGAGCCACACCGACGCGACGCGCTTCCTCGCCTCACAGCACGAGCAGCAAGGGCGGCTCCGGCTTTGGCGGGAGTTTGTCGATCGCCATGCCTCCACGCTCCGCAGCCGGCTGGCAGCCGATGCGCGGGCGCAGGGCTTCAGCAGCGACGCCTTTGCCTCGTTCGACACGCTCCTCTCGGCGCACTACGCCCAGCTCCCACCCGCCTTCATAGAGCCACTGGCCCAGTCGGCACTGCGCGGCCATCTGTGGAACGACGCCGGCCGCTACAACGTGATAGAGCAGTTGCAGGTGAGTCCCGACAAGGTGGCCGAGGTGGAGCGGCAGCTCTCCCAGCATGGTTTCTACGGCTTCGACATCGGCAGCCTCAACCAGGCCGTGGCCAACCATCTGTCCGACGACTTCAACTACATCGGTTGGGCATGCGGCTTCATCGTGTTCTTCTTCCTCTGGGCCTCGATGGGCAGCTTCGCCCTGGCGGCCATCTCCTTCGTGCCGATGGCTGTGAGCTGGCTCTGGATTTTGGGCATCATGGCCCTGTGTGGCATCCAGTTCAACATCGTCAACATCATACTCGCCACATTCATCTTCGGACAGGGCGACGACTATACCATATTCATGACCGAAGGAGCCAAATACGAGTACACCACAGGCCGCAAGATATTGGGCAGCTACAAGAACAGCATCATCCTCTCCGCCCTCGTGATGTTCATCGGCATGGGTACGCTCATCCTGGCCCGCCATCCCGCCCTCCACTCGCTGGCCGAGGTGGTCATCGTGGGCATGTTCTCCGTGGTGCTGATGGCCTACATCTTCCCACCGCTGCTCTTCAAGTGGCTGGCCCGACATGGCTTTTTGAGGAAGGCCTTAGCCCACCGGCACGAGGCGGCGGGCAACGAGGCCGCTCCCCAGGCGGAAGACGCGGGGGGAGGGATTCCCAAAGAAACGAATCACAATGGAAACAGATATGAAGGAAAAGATTAGGAAAATGCTTGAGGAAGCGTTGCCGTTGGTCGATTTCGACTCCGACTTCCTCTTCAGTGAGCTCGACTCGTTGGGCGTGACTACCATCCTGATGCTCCTCTCCGACGAGTTTGGCATCAGGCTGGAGGCGGAAGACGCCACGCCGCGCAACCTGCGCTCGCTTGACAGCATCGTCAACATGGTGGAAACAAAATTAGGCGGGAAATGACACTCGAAGACCATATCGCGAAGCATGCGGCCCACGGCGGCGCGACAGCGATTGTATGCGGCGGCGAGCGGATAACCTACAGCCGCCTCTTCGCCGACGTGGCGCACAGGGCCAATGAGCTGGGGGGTGGGCGCAGGGTCGTCGCATTTCCCTTCAAGCCATGCATAGAGAGCATAGAACGCTATCTGGCCATCCACCTGTGCGGCTGCGTGGCCGCCCCCATGCCAAAGGACGCCACGCAGGACCAACTGGAGCGTGCCGCCCAACGCTTTGCCCACTGCCCCCTGCCCGCCGACGCCGCCGACATCCTCTTCACCACAGGCTCCACGGGCAAGCCCAAAGCCGTGGTGTGGGGCAACGCCACCATCGTGGCCAACGCTGAGAACCTGATTGCGGGACAGGGATTCACGCCCGGGCTGAACTTCGTGGTCAGTGGGCCGCTCAACCACATCGGCTCGCTGTCGAAAATCCAAGCCACGCTCATCGCTGGCGCCACACTGTGGATCGCCGACGGACTGCGCGACATCAACGGCTTCTACGACATGATGGAACGGTGCGAGGGCAAGGTGGCCACCTTTCTCGTGCCGGCAAGCATACGCATCCTCCTGCAGCTGGGACGCGAGAGGTTGGGGCGATTGGCCGACAAGGTGGCGTTCATCGAGACGGGCGCGGCACCCATAGCCCTGACCGACATGCTGGCGCTCTGCGCCACACTGCCCAAAAGCCGCCTCTACAACACCTACGCCTCGACCGAGACCGGCATCGTGGCGAGCTACGACTTCAACGACGGACGCTGCGAGGCGGGCTGTGTGGGGCGGGTGCTGAAGAACGCCCTGCTGCGC
Source organism: Bacteroidales bacterium (assembly GCA_004558865.1). GTDB lineage: Bacteria > Bacteroidota > Bacteroidia > Bacteroidales > Bacteroidaceae > Prevotella. Next base: position 6,318 of record SFCY01000037.1, on the reverse strand, counting down.
GTGGACGACGACGGCACACTGGCCTGCGGCGGAAGAAGCATCATGCTGGGCTATGCCGACGACGAGGCCCTGACGCGAGAGACGCTGCGAGGCGGCTTTGTGCATACCCACGACGTGGGACGCGTTGGCAGCGACGGAATGCTGAGGCTGGCCGGCCGCAACGACGACATCATCAATGTGGGCGGCTACAAGGTGAACCCCGCAGAGGTGGAGGAGGCCGCCATGGGCGACGGACAGGTGGCCGACTGTGTGTGCGTGGCAGTGGCCCATCCCGTAACGGGACACGCGCTGAAGTTATGGGTGGTGACCACCGATGGCCGACCACTCGACAAGCGGGCCTTGGCCATGGCCCTGCGCACAAGGTTGGAGGAACACCAGGTGCCGCAGCTCTATGAGCAGACCGACTCCATCCGCCGCACTTTCAACGGCAAGCTGGACAGGGAGAGCTACAAGGCGGAACAGCCTGGCCCGAAAGGCTAGAGTGCTGACACGGATTTTTGCGACGGATTTGGAAAAAAGCACAAGGCTGGCTCCAAGAAGCGTGACGCGCCCTTGAAGCCAGCCTTTGCAGTTGTACAAACTTTCGTTTTCTTTGTCTTTTTGCAAACAATGTTTTGTTTGTTCGAATATATTCCCTTACTTTGCAGACGCAAATGAAAACGATACTCACCATAACAGGCTCTGACAGCACCAGTGTGTCGGGCGTGCAGGCCGACATACGCATCATCGCGTCGCTTGGCGCCTACGCCGTGTCGGCCATCACATCCGTCACGGTGCAGAATACGCTCGGCATCCAGAGCTTCTACGACCTGCCCGCGGCTACGGTGCGCGGACAGGTGGAGGCCATCGTCAACGACGTGGAGCCCGAGGTGGTGAAGATTGGCATGATACGCCGCTGCGACGTGCTGCAGGTCATCGTCGACCTGCTCGTGAAGTACAAGCCGCGCTTCGTGGTCTACGACCCCATACTGCGGTCGGCCAACGGCGACCTGCTGCTCTCTCCCGACGTGCTGGCGCAGATCCGCCAGCAGCTGCTGCCCCTCTGCTCCTTCGTGGTCATCCGCCGCAACGAGGCCAGCGACATCCTTGGCCCCGACGTGCTGTCCACCGTCCACCTCATCGACGACGCCGCGCTACACGGCCAGCAGAACGCCTTCTCCTCGGCCGTGGCGGCCTATGTGGCGGCAGGCGACAGCGTGGAGGAGGCCGAGCGCAAGGCACGCGACTTCGCCGCACGCGGCCTACAGCCCAAGCAACGGCCGCAGGGTGTGGGGGAGAAGCTCTTCAACCGGTTCGTCACACTCGTGGGCGACCACTACCGCACCAACAGCGACGTGGCCTTCTATGCCGACTGCCTCAACGTGAGTGCCACCTACCTGGCGCAGGTCTGCCACCGGGTGGGACGCCTCTCGCCCAAGAACATCATCGACCGGCAGAAAACCCGCGCCATTGCCAACGACCTGCTCACCACCGACCGCACGGTGCAGGAGATAGCCTTCGCCAACGGATTCTCCTCGCAGGCCCACTTCTCGAAATTCTTCAAAAAACAAACCGGCCTGTCGCCGAGCGACTATCGGCGGCAGGAGCATAAAAACCAACAACTTTGAATCATGACTAAAGAAAGACAAGAACTCAACCGCAACCTGGCCCAGATGCTCAAGGGCGGTGTGATTATGGACGTGACAACCCCCGAGCAGGCGCGCATCGCCGAGCAGGCAGGAGCCTGCGCCGTGATGGCCCTGGAGCGAATCCCCGCCGACATCCGCGCAGCAGGCGGAGTGTCGCGCATGAGCGACCCCAAGATGATCAAGGGCATACAGGAGGCTGTGTCCATACCCGTGATGGCCAAATGCCGCATCGGCCACTTTGTGGAGGCCCAGATTCTGCAGGCCATCAACATCGACTATATCGACGAGAGCGAGGTGCTATCGCCCGCCGACGACGTGTACCATATCGACAAGACCCAGTTCGACGTGCCTTTCGTGTGCGGCGCGCGCAATCTCGGCGAGGCCCTGCGACGCATAGCCGAGGGAGCCACGATGATTCGCACCAAGGGCGAGCCGGGCACGGGCGACGTGGTGCAGGCCGTGAGCCACATGCGACTGATGCAAAGCGAGATCCGCGCCCTCGTGGCCAAGCGCGAGGATGAGCTCTTCGAGGCCGCCAAGCAGCTGCAGGTGCCCTACGACCTCGTGAAGTATGTGCACGACCACGCCAAGCTCCCCGTAGTCAATTTCGCAGCAGGCGGCGTGGCTACTCCCGCCGACGCAGCCCTGATGATGCAGCTCGGGGCCGAGGGCGTGTTTGTGGGCAGCGGCATCTTCAAGAGCGGCAGCCCCGCCAAGCGCGCCGCTGCCATCGTGCAGGCCGTGACCAACTTCAACGACCCCAAGAAGCTGGCCGAGGTGAGCGAGGACCTCGGCGAGGCCATGGTGGGCATCAACGAGCAGGAGATTAAGGTACTCATGGCGGAGCGTGGCAAATGAGAATCGCAGTAATGGCTCTGCAAGGAGCGTTCATAGAGCATGAGCACACCCTGGCCCGACTTGGGGCGGAAAGCTTCGAGGTGAGGCAGGCCAGCGACTGGCTGCAGCCCAAGGACGGACTCATCATTCCCGGCGGCGAGAGCACCACCCAGCTGAAGCTGCTCCGCGACCTGGGACTGCTCCAGCCCGTGCGCGAGGCCATACGGGGCGGGCTGCCGGTGTTTGGCACCTGCGCGGGACTCATCCTGCTGGCGAAGCATGTGGACGGAGAGGACTTCGAACGCATCTCCACCATGGACATCAGCGTCAGGCGCAACGCCTACGGCCGACAGCTGGGAAGCTTCTTCACCACGGGAAAGATGAAGGGGGTGGCCGACAACGTGCCGATGACCTTCATCCGCGCGCCCTACATCAACAAGGTGGGCGACGGCGTGGACATCCTCGCCCAAGAGCAGGGACACATCGTGGCGGCGCGCCAGGCCAACCAGCTCGTCACAGCTTTCCACCCCGAGCTCAACAGCTCCACCGCCGTGCATGAGTATTTCCTGCGTATGGCGTCGGAATCCAACTGAGGGCGAGACACACGACCCCAAAGAAAAGCATTGTTGGGGAAAAACCGCCACAGGCTTGCAGGTTCCAACAATAATGGCTACTTTTGCACACGCATCCGTTTTCTTTCATAATCTGAGCGGGTGCATGGTTAGACATGGAAGCCCCCGGCACGTTCGGGGGCTTCTTCTGTTGTTTCCCTGCCAGCCCCGCGCCCTGTTTCTACCACCATCAGGCATCCACAAGGCTAAGAAACGGCCTAGCCCTCCACATTACGCTTGTAATGTTTGCATATACGGAGTGTTTTTTCTAATTTTGCACCAAATACAAACAATACGTGCAACAATCCTGCGGAAATCCAGCCAAAGCGGAACTGCTTTCGCCCAATTGGTTCCAAAAAGCACAATCTGTTCCACATCATAACAAACATTCAACAGTATGAAAAAAATCACTTTAGCCGCCATGCTCTTGGCAACAGCCATGTCCCTGTCGGCACAGAATGGAGACGACACCTCTCTCCAGATTCTGATACTCGACGGCTCATCGCACGTCGTCAGCTTAGGCGACATCGACGGCATCGACCTCGCCGACGGCCAGATGACCGTGGTGGAGGCAGGTACGGGGAAAAGCCTCTACAACCTGCCGTTGGCCGATGTCGACTACCTGTCGTTCGACACGTCCAACGGCATCCGCCAGGCCCAGTCCGAGGCCCTCGCCACCGTCATCCGGTCAGAAGGCTACACGTTCACGGCCGAGAACCTCGCCGACGGCGACTCCCTCGACGTCTACAACCTCAGCGGCCAGCGCATAGCCCACGCCGCGGCCTCCAACGGCAAGGCCCAAGTGGACGCCTCGCAATGGCAGAACGGCACCTACATCATCAAAGCCGGAAGGAAAACCATCAAAATGTTAAAACGCTAACCCTACAACCCACCAACAAAAATGAAAAGAAACACCTTACTCCTCCTGCTGCTGCTCTTGATGGCAGTGGGCCACGCCTCAGCACAAGACACCCTCTATGTAATGAAGGACGGAAAGGTCACACAGAAGCTCGTCATCGGCAAGGACGTGGACCGCATCGCCTTCAAGGCCCCCAGCAGGCGCAGGCCAACACCGCCACTGTGAACGGCGAGGAGATACAGCTCCACTCCGCCCTGCTCTACTCCGACGGCGGAACCACCTACGTGTGCCTCTCCAAGGCCGACAAGCTCACCGACTTCGTGACAAGCTACGCCGGCGACATCGTGCTCATCGCCATGCCCGACGCCCTCTTCGGCACCGACATCGACTTCGAGAGCGTCGACTACGCCAACAACCCCGTCTATGCCTACTACCTTGAGGGCGGAGAGCCCGTCATTGGAGCCTCCGACGTGCCGGACGACTGGACGGTCTCCTACAGCAAGGCAACCCTCAGGGCCGACACCCTCAACGGCAAGATGACCGTAAGCCTCGACTTCAAGGGCAACCCTGAGGCTGGAGCCTCCGACTTCAAGGTCAGCTACTCGGGCAGCTACACCCACCAGGCCCCCAGCGCCTACTACTTCACCATCAACGACCACTCCACCAGCGTGCGCAAGGCTTTCGTGAAGCATGAGGACGACGGCAGCGTCACCCTCTACCTCGCCACCGGCGACGTGGAGACGGCCGACCAACTGGCCAACGTCTACTACTACGCAGCCGTGAACGTGCCGCAGGAGGCACTCGACGGCAGGGCCATCGACGTGCAGGGGCAGCAGGCTTACAGCCTCGCCCTCGTCGACAACCTCAACAGCGAGCAGGCGGAAATCGCACAGGGACAGGCCGGCTCTGCCACCGGCTCGCTCTCGGTCAAGGCCGATGGTGACAGCTACGCCGTCACCATCGACGTGGCCGGACTTGGAGGCACGCACACCCTGAAAGCATTCTACGAGGGAACGCCCACCGACTACGCCACAGAGCGCGCCAACGCCATCGTGGTCAACCAGCAGAGCACAAGCCTCAACGCCGCCATCGTGGCCTCCGAGGGCGACTACTACCACGTGTATCTCTTCAACGACGCGTCGGCCACGGCCAACGACACGGCACGCGCCGACCTGAGCCTGAGGATTCTGAAGTCGGCGGCCCAAGGCGATGTGGTGCCCTTCAGCAGCGACGGAGGCAACGAGGTGCTTACCGTCACCTACAATGGCGAGACCTACAACAAGGCGACAGTAGACGGCGACACGCCCAACGCCAACGGCGGCAACGCCACCATGACACTCAGCGGCGACCAGCTGGACCTCACCTCCACGGTCTTCGCCTCGGTGAAGGAGGGCAAGCACGACATCAAGGTCCACTACAAGGGCAAGGCCACTGTGCTGTAGCCCCCCGCCCTCGCCCTTAGCAGGCAAACACACCAGCCCCCACTCCGCCCCGCCCGCAGCCCGCCACCGAGCGCACCGCGCCCAAGCCGCTTGCTGCCCACGGAGCTTGGGGCATGAGACCACAAAGGCTGGCTCCAAGGTGTTGGAGCCAGCCTTTGTCGTATGGGAGCAGGCCGCTTGCCTACAATCTGCACTCTTCAAAGTTTCGCTTGCTGGCAAATGTTTGACAACCTTGCGGCAAATGTAGACAACCTTGCCGGCAAATGTAGACAACTTTGCCGGCGAATGCCAGCAACCGAAAACAGTCGCATCCTGATGCCTGTCTTCGATTGCCCATGTTGTGTGCCAACCGTCACACAACAGCAGAACAACTGTCACGCAACAATAGAACAACTGTCACACTGTTGCGTGGCAGTTGCCACACAAGATGAGCGAGCTATGCCTATCCGAACATAATTGATAGACATGGAAAAAAATATAGATTTAGAAGGCAATTCTTGATTATATTCGTATCTTACCCAGGCAAAGTTGCGGTTGAGCATGATTTCCTTCTGACGGGCATCCTTGAAGGCGTAGATTTTGGGGAGGTCGACATAGGCGGCTTCCTCCTGCTTGATCTTGGGCCGTCAACAAGCGTATCGGCAAACTGGACGGGAAATACGGCGCCATCAGAAAAAGCTTCGCCATCGACCTCACCTACGAGGGAGAAGGCAAGGATGAGAAGGTAGTGTCCATCTCGTGGAAGAAAAACGGCGGGCAGGTTGACACCGCCAAGAAGTTCCATGGAAAATATGTCCTGATCACCAGCCTTGATGAGAAAGAAGAGATTAACGTCTGGAGATTTTATAATGTGATAAGAACTGTGGAAGAGACCTTCCATACCCTCAAGAGTGACCTCGACATCAGGCCTGTCTACCACAAATCTGACGAAGGCATCAAGG
>SFCY01000036.1 GCA_004558865.1 Bacteroidales bacterium | reverse complement strand
CAAGCTGGCCACGGCCTACACGTTCGCGACCACGAACCACCACCAGACGAGCGGATTCCGCAAGCTGGTGACGGACGCGCACGGAATGGTGACAGGCTCGGAGGCCGTGACCAAGAACGACATCACGGCCCTTGGTATACCAGGCAGCATCCCCGCGGCCACGAACGACAGCCCGCTCTCGAACTCTGAAATCGACACAGCCGTGGCACAGGCCACTGCATAACCACAAGGGGCGGGGCTTGGAATATTGCCGAGTCCCGCCCACCTTGCAAATGGAAGGAAAAAACATGGACAAGATAAAGGACATCATCGTGATTCTCACATCCACACTGCTGGGCTTCTTCGCCCCTATACAGGACTTCCTTGTCGCCATCCTCCTCCTCATGGGCGTGAACTTCGCCTCGGGGCTGCTGGAGGACGAGCTGAACGGGACGGGGTGGAAAGGGCGCAAGGCGTTCAAGGCGTTCACGGAGCTCTTCGTGCTGACGGGCATCGGGACATTCGTCTACGCGCTGGGCCATTTCATGCACGCCGAGCAGGAGAGCGTGGCGTGCGTGAGCGCGGTCTGCTACGCGGCGATTTATTTCTATTCAAGGAACATCTGCCACAACTGGGTGAAGATAACAAAGCCCGAAACCACGCTGCACAAGCTGTTCCTATTCCTCTACTGGCTGATAGGATTCTATTTCCTCGAAAAAGTGCCATGGTTGCGGACGTACTTCGAGAGGGGACAGCAGGAGTTGGACATCAAATGCAACAAAGAAAGGGAGGAATGACATGGATATAACAGTGGAAAGACGATGGAAGCGTGACGGCTACACCATCGGGATTTTGTACGTGAACGGCAAGCGGTTCGGCAACGGCAAGCGTTATTGCAGCACCTTGGAGGACATCGACCGCGGACTGTCCTCAGACATGGCGGTGGGCGACATCTTCAAGATAAAAGTCCATGGCCAGACGGCAATCCCAACGGGACGGTACGAGGTCAGAATGACATACAGCCCAAGGTTCAAGAGACAGCTTCCCCTGCTGGTGGATGTCCCCGCATACGAGGGGGTCAGAATCCACAGCGGCAATACCGCCGCCGACACCGAGGGCTGCATCCTTGTGGGCGAGAACACGGAGCGGGGAAAGGTCTTGAACTCCCGCTACTGGCTGGGTCTCCTGCTGGGCAAGATGAACGAGGCCTTGGCGCGCAAGGAGAAAATCCACATCACCGTGAAGTAAAAAGAAAGGGGGAAAACATGAGGAACGGAATATTTTTTGTATATTTGCTGCTGGGAATGCTGCTCTGCTCATGCACCACCACCAAGACCGTGACAAAGGAGGTCCCCGTCACGGTGGAGAAAGTCACGCGTGACACCCTGTTGCAGACGAGGTGGCGGGTTGACACGGTACTGGAGCGAGATTCCATCGTCGTGACGCAGCAGGGGACAGACAGGTGGCGCACGAAATACGTGCTTCGCGTTCGCGTGGACACCATCTTCAAGTCGCGCGTGGACACTGTTCCCAAGGTGGTGCCGGTGAAGATTGAGACCACAAGGGAAGTCCCGAGGCGGCTCAAATGGTGGCAGGTGGCTCTGCAATGGCTGGGCGGTCTCTCACTCGTGGGAGGAATATTGTGCATCATGCTATGTTTGAAAGGTAGATAGATTGATAAATAGTTTTTGATTAGTTTTTGGTTTTAGTAGATTTTTCATAGCGTAGGTTTTAAGGTTTTAAGAACAATTTTTTAGTATTTGTTACTCAAGTTTCGGAAGTAAAATAGAAAGACAGATTAGTCAATAAAAAAAGCTTTGAATGTTTCCGTATGTCGCGGAAAATGAGTACCTTTATAGTGTAAAAAGAAACATACTCATACATTCAAAGCCATGCGCAAAGATACAAAAATTATCTCAGAGATCAGCAATTTTTTCAAAGGAAAACAACAATCCACCCTTCTTCAGGCATTTTCAATGTTGGTTGAGAGGCTGAATATGAGCAGCAAGCTGCTCGGCGGTGTCAAGAAGCCCAACTGCAAATTGACGAAGCTCCAGATCTTTCACATTCTACTTGTGATGCCCTTCTTCGAGATCAAAGGATTCTCCCACTACGCCGGGTCAGGGTTGAGCCGGATGTTCTCAGGAAAGAAGGACTTGTTCTATGAGTTCATAGCCCAGGACGACATCGACTGGAGGAAGGTACTCTACCGTACGGCAAGGAAAATGATAGATGGCATTACCATCAGGGCAGACCACAGAAAATCGGATTTGCCCAATGTAATCATAGTGGATGACACGGATCTGCCCAAGACCGGGCTGCGCATAGAGAACATAGGCAGGGTGTTCTCACACGTGGCCCAGCGAAGCATTGGTTATCACAGCAACGACGAAACATGAAGAATAAGGAAGAAATGAATACGGACAACGAAACAACTAAAGGCCGCTATAAAAAACGCAGCTTCGAAAGAGACCAAATGAGATTTAGTCTCAGAATAGACAAGGAACTGAGTGACTGGGTAGAGGAACAGAGTAAAGGCATCACAAAAAACCGATACATCAACGGGCTCATCCGGCAGGACATGGAGGCCAGCCTGCTGAAGGACATGGCCAGGAAAAACGGGATGACGGTCGGAGAGGTCATGACGGCAAGCAGACTGAGCTTTGAAGACTTCGACGAACGAGTAACGAACCAGGTAAAGGAAGATATTGCCAGGCACCAGCGGGACAAAGACAAATGAGCAAGCGGAAATACACAAAGCACATCTGCGGAAACTGCACCATGTACGAGCAAGGAGGCTGGTGCATCTTCATGGAAGAGAAAGTGCAATATCACGACAGAGGCTGTGTCGATTACGACATGGTAAACGGATAGAGATAAACGGAACAAGAGGGGACGGGAAAACGCTCCATCTTATGTACACCATCTTCCCGACACCAGGAAGATGGTGCGTCGTTTTCCCGGAGCCAGGAAAACGATCAACGCCTGCCGTACAGCACCCAGTCCATCACCCTACGATTGGCAGCATCCACCTTTCGTAGGTCGAAGTCGATATAGATAGCCGTCGTCCGGTTCCCGAAACCATGACCAAGAGCATGAGCGATGACCTCAACAGGGACATCCAACTGAGCAGCAACCGAAGCCCAGGTGTGCCTTGCCCAGTAAATCGAGAGAAACGGGAACAGAGGCGTACACCGAATAACCTCACGATGGTGGCCGCAGCCATGCCCGGTGTACTTAGGATTAGGAACACGCTCAACCTGGCCGATGGATTTCAAGCCATGGTCGAGTTTGCCACAGAAGGCATGGCTGCTTTTATAAGCATCCCCAAAGCACAACAGATGGTCGGTACCTTGATACCTTCGGATGATTTCCTCAGCCTCCGGCTCGAGCTTAATGGAGTACAGCTTGGAAGTTTTGGCACGACGATAAACCAGACGGCCGTCGGGAGTGATAGAGTCCTTCCCGAGAGCCAACAAGTCGATAGTATTAATGCCGATGAGGAAGAAGGTGAGCTTGAAAACATCGAGATACCTCTGCTGCCATGGCAATACTTCACAGGCGCACAGGGAACGCAACTGCTCCACAGAGAGCGAACGCTTTGAGGTCGCCTCGGTCTTGATCTTGAACTTACGAAAAGGGTAGGCAGAGGTAACACCATTGTCGATTGCATCATTGAAGACAGCCCGGATGTTGCGTAGATGAATAGCCCGGGCATTTACGGACTTACATCCCGTCTCCGACAAGAACACCTCGAACTTCGACAGCCAGTCCTTGGTAATGGCTTCGAAGCGCAACGAAGAGTAGTGAGGGTCGAAGGCCTTCACCTTGGCCAGGGTAACCTGGTAGATTTCACGGGTGCGATTGGCATTGCACCGGGAGATGAAATCTTTAAATCGGGAGACAAAAAACGACGAAGCGTCAACATCGGGATAAAGAGCTGCCTCGATTTTTCGTTTAACCTCAGTAACAGACAAACCGAGCAGCTCCCCAGAGGAAGTCATACGCAGGATCATGTTTTGAACCGTAGACCTTCGCTCAAGGAGATAGGCATTGATGGAATCACGAGAGGGAGTATTAACAACCAGCTGAGACCTGGAATCCCACTGCGAAGGAAGAACAGATATACCAAGAGAGAGCAGAGCCGTCTTGCTCCGATGATTAAGCATAAGTTTTATCGGGCAGGGCTCGCCTTTTTTCGCAGCACGGGCATCGAGATAGAGACGCACTGAAATCATGGGCAGTTCATTTGCAGTTTATTTGCAGCCGCAAAGGTCAATTTTGTGCATATTTGTGCAATGGCATTGCAGCTTAGAAACAAAAAAGAGGGGAACCAAATAGCGGTAACCCCTCTGTTTTAGCGGAAAGAACGGGATTCGAACCCGTGAAACGCTTTGGGCGTTTACACGCTTTCCAGGCGTGCCTCTTCAACCACTCGAGCATCTTTCCAGATTTGGTTTTCAAAAGCAAGTGCAAAAGTATCTCTTTTTTGTCAGAAACGTGCAAGTTATTCCGAGTTTAATATATTTTAACCTTAAAAATCTGTCTCAAGGCCACAACAGGATGCCTTGCAAGAGGGGATACCGATTCTCCAACGGGCGACAAACAGTTTGTACCCACCAACTATCTTTTTTGCTCATTTTCAATTAGATGTAAGAAAAACAGAAAATAGTTTGTTAAAAATTTGTTTATACCAAGATTTTTTGTTTCCTTTGCAAATGCAAGCATCTTTCCCCAGCAATGAGAGGAGGAAAGCACATTCATTGATGGGTTGCCTCAAGGCTGTCCACAAAGAAATGTTCAGCGATGTATGTAATACAGAACTGATGGGGACGGATGCTTTTAAACAGCTCTTCGAACTTACATGAATTGCCTGTATGCAGACTGTGAAGACTGTGGCAGGATGTAATATAGCCTATGAACCATATATATTGAAAAAAGGGAGTTGGCCTCGCAATGGGGCCAACTCCCTTTTCTGTTGGTGGAAATTCAGTTAGAGCCTGCGCAGCTTGACGGTGAAGTGGCGCATCAAGGGAGCTTCCCACTCAATGGCCACGCCTCGCGTGATGGTCTCGCGGCGGTCGAAGACATTCTTCAGGGCTGCGGCCACCACCTTCATGTGGTTGTCGGTATAGACGCGGCGGGGAATGCAGAGGCGCACCAAGTCCAATCCGCCAAAGCGGTTCTCACGCGTCACGGGGTCGCGGTCGGCAAGCATGTAGCCAATCTCGCACGCACGGATGCCAGCCTCCAAATAAAGCTCGCAGGTGAGCGTCTGTGCGGGGAATTCCTCTTTCGGAATACGGTCGAGCACCTTGTCGCCGTCGACGAAGATGGCATGGCCACCGGCGGGACGCTGGTAGGGGATGCCGTACTCGTCGAGCAGGCTGGCCAGATACTGCACCTGGTGGATACGCGTCTGCAGCATGTCAAATTCCGTGTTCTCGTCCAAGCCTTGGGCGATGGCATTGAGGTCGCGACCGTTCAGACCGCCGTATGTGATGTAGCCCTCAAAGGGGATGCAGTAGAGTTTCGCTCCCTCATACCAGTCGTCTCGGTTGGTGGCGATGAAGCCGCCCATGTTGACGATGGCATCCTTCTTGCACGACATCGTCGCAGCGTCGACATCCTCATACATTTCGCGCACAATTTCCTTGATGGTCTTGTCGGCGTAGCCCTTCTCACGCGTCTTGATGAAGTAGGCGTTCTCGGCGAAGCGGGCAGAGTCCATCACCACCGGCACACCATACTGATGGCAGAGCTTGCACGTGGCCTTGATGTTCTCCATGCTCACGGGCTGACCGCCCACGGTGTTGTTGGTCACGGTGAGTACCATGAAAGGCACATTTCCCTTGTTCTCCTTCAACACTTTCTCCAGTTTCTCAAGCGACACGTTGCCCTTGAATGGAATCTCAAGCTGTGTGTCGTGGGCCTCATCGATGGTTACGTCGATGGCCTGAGCCTTTCGGCTCTCGATGTGGCCCTTGGTGGTGTCGAAGTGGGCGTTGCCGGGCACCACCATGCCGGGCTTCACCAAATAGGAGAACAGCACGTTCTCGGCGGCGCGTCCCTGATGGGTGGGGATGACGTGCTTGAAGCCGAAGATGCGCTGCACGGTGGCCTCAAACTTATAGAAAGAGGAGGCGCCGGCATAACTCTCGTCGCCAAGCATGAGCTGCGACCACTGGCGGTCGCTCATGGCTCCTGTGCCTGAGTCGGTGAGCAGGTCGATGTACACCTGCTCTGCACGGAGTTGAAACACATTGTAGTGAGCCTCCTTGAGCCACTGCTCGCGCTGCTCGCGCGTGCTCTTGTGGATGGGCTCGATCATTTTGATTTTCCAGGATTCTGCGAAAGGTAATTCCATAGATTTATAGTTATTGATATTAATTTTTAGTTAGGAGTCAAGAGATAAAAGTCATGGGGCAAGAATTGGGAATCGGGGAGACGGGAGCCTGTGCGCCTGTCTCCCCCACCTTGTCTGACTACTTTCCTACAGGATGGTTCTCGGCGAAAATTGCCATGCGCTCGTCCAACTCCTCGTACTGATTGTCGCGGATGAACGACGTGCACACGCGGATGCCCTGCTGGTCGCTGCCCGTATTGGTAAGGCAGATGGCGCTCACTCCGTAGTAGAGAAGCTCGCCCACAAGCTGGCCGCTGTCGAGACCGGGATAGCCCACAGTGAAATAGAATCCATCGGCAATGGGCTGGTCGAGGTCTTTGTCATAGACAATGTAGAAGTTGTGGCGCAGGAAGATTTCCTTCAGCTTATGGGCCCGCCGTCCATACTCGCTTGTCACGGCGCGGAAGTCGTAGGTTCCGTCGCTGGCAGCCTTCATCACTGCCGCCAAGGCGTACTGGGCGCTGTGGGAGGTGCCCGACGACAGGGCATAGAGGATGCGAGTGGAATACACCAAGCCGAAAGGCAGAGCGGAATAGCGCGCGTCGAGGGCGGGATAATGGCGGTGGAAGAGCTTGTTGCCAATGCAGGCCACGGAAATACGCTCGCCCGCATAGCTGAAAGCCTTGCTGCCACTGATGAGCAACATGTAGTTGTCCGTGTAGCGGCCCACCGACGGCTGGTAGGGAGACTCGAAGGGCTTGCTCAGGTCCTTGCGGAAGTCCATGGCAAAGTAGGCCAAGTCCTCTATCACCACAGTGTCGTAGCGCGTGGCCAGCTCGCCGATGGCCTTGAGTTCCTCCTCGTTGAGGCACACCCACGAGGGATTGTTGGGATTGCTGTAGATGATGCAGCAGATGTTTCCCCTCTTCAGATAGCTCTCCACCTTGGGGCCAAGCTTCTCGCCACGGTAATGGTACATGTCGAAAGTCTCATACTTCACGCCCATCACCTGAAGCTGCTGTTTCTGCACGGGGAACCCTGGGTCGATGAAAAGCACGGTATCCTTTTTCGTGTCATACTGCGAGCAGAGCGTGAAAGCAGCGTAAGTGCCCTGCATGCTCCCCACAACAGGCACGCACCCCTCGGCATTCACGTCCAAGCCGATGAAGGCCTTGATGAAGCGTGAGGCCTCCTGCTTCAAGGCCGGCAAGCCCTGGATGTCGGGGTACTGGCTGGCCACCCCACTGCGCAGAGCCTTAATCTGGGCTTCAACACCTATCTCAGCGGCGGGAAGCCCTGGGATGCCCATCTCCATCTTGATGAACTCCACGCCGGACTCGCGCTCGGCATATTCAGCCACACGCTTCACCTCACGTATGGTGGCGGCGGCGATGTCCTGGATGTCATTGACTTGAATGGCATCCAGGATGATGTCTTTCGAAATCGGTGTGGGCTTCATTACTTCTGGGCTTCCTTTCCTATTTTGAGGGCCTTGAGGTTGGCCTCAACGATGGCCTCACCCTTGCGGGCGAACACATCGCGCACGGCATTCTCCAACTTGTCGAAATCTATGCCTATGGCCTTTTGGGCAGCGCCCAAGAGAATCACGTTGGCCGAGCGCGGCACGCCGTTGTCCTTGGCAAGCTGCTCAATGTCGATGGCGATGACATTCTTCACCTTGGACAGGTCGGCATTGATCTTGTCCATATCAGGATAGTCGGGGATGTTCACGAAAGGAGTGTTGGCCGTGATAATCCATCCGTCCTTACTCAAGTAGGGCAGATAGCGGAGCGCCTCCATGGGTTCCATGGAGATAATCACGTCGCAACGGCCCTCGGCTATCAAGTCGCTGTCGATGGGGTCGGACGACAGGCGCAGGTTGCTCTGCACGTCGCCGCCGCGCTGCGACATTCCATGCACCTCCGCCTGCTTGATGTAGAGGTTCTCGTTCATTGCGGCCTGGCCTATGATGGTTGCGATGGTGAGGATTCCCTGTCCTCCCACACCGCAAAGGATAATATCTGTTTTCATATTGTTATTTTGCCTCCTGTGCTTTAGCTTTTTGTTGTTGTTTAAGATGACGACGAAGGGTCTGTACACACTCGCGGCGGGCGATGACCACGCTGAGTCCATGGTATTCTATCTCCTCCTGGATGGCCTTGGTGATTTCGGGCATGTTCTTGGGCAGGGGAACCACCACCCGCAGATGCTCCTCGGGCACGCCGAGTCCACGGCAGATGCCCTCTATCTTGCCTGTGCCTGCAGAGTCCTGTCCACCTGTCATGCCCGTGGTGAGGTTGTCGCTGATCACGAGCAGCATGTTGGTGTTGGCGTTCACGGCATCGAGCAGGTTGGTCATGCCGGAATGGGTGAACGTAGAGTCACCGATGACGGCCACCGACGGATACTGGCCGGCGTCGGCGGCACCCTTGGCCATACCCACACTGGCTCCCATGTCGACACAAGAGTGGATGGCGCGGAAGGGAGGCATGAAGCCCAACGTGTAGCAGCCAATGTCGCCGAAGACGCGCGCATTGGGATAATTCTTCAGCACCTCGTTGAGGGCCGTGTACATGTCGCGGTGGCCGCAGCCTTTGCAGAGCTGGGGCGGGCGGGCAGCCACATCCTCGCATTCGGGATACTGCTCGGCCGAGGGCAGTCCGAGGGCCTTGGCCACAAGGTCGGGATTGAGTTCGCCCGTGCGGGGCAGGTCGCCTGTGAGACGGCCCTTGACCACCGTGTCGTGGGTGAGCACCCCCGAGACCATATCCTCTATGAAGGGCTGTCCCTCCTCCACGACGAGCAGCGTGGGGCATTCCTTGGCCATGCGGCGCACCAAATCCTTGGGCAGCGGATACTGGCTGATTTTCAGCAACGGATAGGGGCAGCCGTCGGTGAAGCACTCGTTGACGTAGTTGAAGGCAATGCCACTGGCGATGATTCCCAAGGAATGGTCCTTGCCATCGATATACTGGTTGTGACAGCTCTCGGCGGCCATCTGCTCCAGTTCAGACTGCTGGGCCGTGACATGGTCGTTGCGCTTGCGGGCAACGGCGGGCAGCAGCACCCAATTCGAGGCCTTTGCCTCATAGTTGATTTCATTCTCCCGGCGGGGTTCATCCTTTATCTCCACTGCCGCGCGGCTGTGGGCCATGCGGGTGGTGACACGCATCAACACGGGCAGGTTCACTTTCTCCGACAGTTCGAAAGCCTCGCCCATCATGTCGTAGGCTTCCTGCTGCGAGCTCGGCTCAAGAGTCGGGATGAGTGCAAACTTGCCGTAAAAGCGGCTGTCCTGCTCGTTCTGCGAGGAATGCATCGACGGGTCGTCGGCCACAAGCACCACCACGCCGCCGTTGACTCCAGTCATGCCGGAATTGACAAACGCGTCGGCGCAGACGTTAAGTCCCACATGCTTCATGCACACCAACGCGCGCTTGCCCATGTAGGACATGCCGAGGGCCTGTTCCATGGCGGTCTTCTCGTTGGTGCACCAGCGGCGATGCACATTGCGCTGTTTGGCCAGCGGGGATAGTTGTATGTACTCAGTAATCTCAGTTGAAGGAGTGCCCGGATAGGCATACACACCACTCAAGCCAGCATCGAGCGCGCCCTGAGCGACTGCTTCATCTCCAAGTAGCAATTTCTTCATTAGTTTTTATTTTAAGATTAATCATTATAGGCTTTTGCAAAGATAAGTCATTTTTTCAGAACAGAGTACACTTTCTCTGAAAAATTTCGTTAAAAGATTCCCGCAAGTCTATGGAATTTACTATTTTTGCATTATGCTACTGAAAATTGGAATACTAATATTCTTAAATCCATAAAACTATGATCAATCAACAACTATTGAATCCCAAGAGCATCGTCGTTGTGGGTGGCTCCAACAATGTCCACAAACCAGGCGGTGCCGTAGTGAGAAACCTCATCCAAGGCAACTACAAGGGAACGCTGCGCATCATCAATCCCAAGGAGGACGAGGTGCAGGGCATCAAGGTGTACCACCGCGCCGACGAGATTCCCGACACCGACCTTGCCATACTGGTCGTGGCCGCGCGCTTCTGCCCCGACTACGTGGAGTATTTGGCGGCCAACAAGCAGGTGAGGGCGTTCATCATCATCACGGCCGGATTCAGCGAGGAGACCAAGGAGGGAGCAGTTATGGAGCAGAAGATTCTCGCCACCTGCGAGAAATACCAGTGCGCCCTGATTGGCCCCAACTGCATCGGACTGCTCAACAACGTGCATCACAGCGTGTTCACCAAGCCCATTCCCAAGCTCCACCCCCAGGGCGTAGACTTCATCAGCGGCTCTGGCGCCACGGCGGTGTTCATTCTTGAGTCGGCCGTCATCAAAGGCCTCCAGTTCAACTCCGTATGGTCCATCGGCAACGGCAAGCAGAACGGCATCGAGGACGTGCTCCAGTATATGGACGAGACCTTCGACCCCACCACCTCCTCCAAGGTGAAGCTGCTCTACATCGAGAACATCGCCGATCCCGACAAGCTGCTGCTCCACGCCAGCAGTCTGATCAAAAAAGGATGCCGCATCGCCGCCATCAAGGCCGGCTCCAGCGCCAGCGGCAGCCGAGCCGCTTCGTCGCATACGGGAGCCATCGCGTCGAGCGACTCGGCCGTCGACGCCCTCTTCCGCAAGGCGGGCATCGTGCGCTGCTTCTCGCGCGACGAGCTCACCACCGTGGGCTGCATCTTCACACTCCCGCGCTTCAGCGGCAAGAACATCGCCATCGTGACCCATGCCGGAGGCCCTGGCGTGATGCTCACCGACGCACTCTCCAAGGGTGGGTTCGACGTGCCCAAGCTGGAGGGTCCCGTGGCCGAGGAACTCAAGTCCCAGCTCTTCCAAGGCTCTTCGGTGGCCAACCCCATCGACATTCTCGCCACGGGCACTCCCGAGCAGTTGGGCATCGCCATCGACTACTGCGAGAATAAGTTCACCAACATCGACGCCATCATGGTGATCTTCGGCACGCCCGGACTGGTGCAGCTCTACGAGGCATACGACGTGCTGCACAAGAAAATATTGGAGTGCAAGAAGCCCATCTTCCCCATCCTGCCAAGCGTGGTCACAGCTGGCCCCGAGGTGCAGGAGTTCTTGGGCAAGGGCCATGTCAACTTCTCCGACGAGGTGATATTGGCCACGGCGTTGACACAGGTGCTGAAGACACCCACCCCGGCTCCCGCCGAGACCGAACTGATGGGCGTGGACATTCCCAAGATTCGTGAGATCATCGCCGGCATCCACGACGATGGCTTCATCGCCCCGCAGCAGGTGCGCCAGCTTCTCGAATGCGCCAAGATTCCATTGGTGCCGGAGAAGGTGGCCTCAAGCAAGGAGGAGCTTGTGGCCTTTGCCGAGCAGGTGGGCTATCCCGTAGTGGCAAAGGTTGTGGGTCCGGTACACAAGAGCGACGTGGGCGGCGTGGCCCTCAACATCCGCAGCGCCCGCCACTTGGAGGAAGAATTCGACCGCATGATGCAGATCAAGGACGCCAAGGGAGTGATGGTGCAGAAGATGCTCAAAGGCACCGAGCTCTTCATCGGAGCCAAATATGAGCCACGCTTCGGCCACGTGGTCCTCTGTGGATTGGGCGGCATCTTCGTGGAAGTGCTCAAGGATGTGTCGAGCGGCCTGGCTCCCCTGTCGCGTGGCGAGGCCGAGTCGATGATCCATTCCCTGCGCGGCTACAAGATCATCCAAGGCACGCGTGGCCAGAAAGGTGTCAACGAAGAAGCCTTCATCGAGATCATCCAGCGCCTTTCCATCCTGCTCCGCCATGCGGTGGAAATCAAGGAGATCGACATCAACCCGCTTCTTGCCGACGGCGACGACGTGGTGGCCGTCGATGCCCGCATCTTGGTAAAGAAATAACACACCTTATTTATATATAGGTTCAACCAGCCAGGCTGCCAACATCAGCCGGCCATCCCCTTAACGGCAAATCCCGGAATGCGCTTCCGAGATTTGCCGTTTCCATTTCCCATGTTCGATGTGCCGCCTCTTATCTGCTCCCTTGAGGAAACCAGCCATGCCAACGGCTTCCACCTTTGGCAAATCGGTTTGATGCAATACAAAAAAATGCTGCAGCCCGGTAATGATATGGCGGGCATAGGAGGATGATGGCGCAGTCAAAAAACGGCTCAATAGATATTTTCCAGATAGTCCGTCGCGCTGCCGTTGGCGAATGTATGCCCGCCGGACTACCGTTGTCGTCGTAGGCAATGCTTGTGATGCCGCGGGTGCCGTCCATTAGGGCCGGCGCAAGGCACGGTCCCTGCATCGGTTGTGACCTTTGCGGCCTTATGTCGTCATCAAAGAGTGTGCGGAAGCACCCTGCAATCGGGCGTAGGCTCAATTATTGTGAAACGAATCATCCACATGGGCATTTGGGGCTATTTAGTTTTATGTCTTTAAAACATACAACCATCTATTTTTTGAGATTTAATGGCCGCGTCGACCATTTGTCGAAATCTATCATCAATCTTATATATTTTTCCATCACTTCGCAATATCGAAAATGCATCGAGATAGCAAGTTTCAAACACTTGCCCACCCCTATAAAAGATCATCTTCCCACGAACATCCAAATCATTGATTGCCGCATTTTTATCCTCAGGAAGTGAATCTATCTTATTTAGAAGATTCATAATTATCGAATCAGAAACTACTATAATAGAATCCGAAGCAGTTTGGCGAAATCCTGAGTCATATACTTGGGGCGTGAGACTGAAAATTGTTGTCGTGTAAATACTTGTATAAAAAAGTTTGAACTTAATATCGCATGCATGGAGCGCATTAGAGTTTAAAGTAATCACCAATATTAGGAACAGCTTGTATAAAGACATTCTCATTGTTCTAATTCTTTTCATATTTTGAACTTTAAAGTACGGCGTTTTCCACCTGTCCGGCGGCTTGTTTGCGACTCTCGGCTCTCGTCAGCAATCCGTGGGAATGAAGAGACAAAGTGACAAGACCGGCAAAAACGTCGAAAGCCAACACCACGGAAGTCGTGGATGTTGGCTTTCGGTGTGGGGTATGGACGTATGCTGGCCATTCAGAACCCGATGAGGGCAGGGCATGGCGCGGCGTCAGCGGATGTAGTCTTTCGTGAGCATGTCGTAATAGAGAGCCTCCAACTCGGAAGTGGTAAGATGCTCTATACTGTGGCTGATGGTGCGGATGAGCTCATCGCGCCGCTCCTCGCCGTCCGACTGGCCGAAGTGGGAAAACACCTTTGCCATTGCCCTATTCCCACTCTATCGTCGAGGGCGGTTTGGAGGATATGTCGTAGCAGACGCGGTTGACACCCCTCACCTTGTTGATGATCTCGTTGGAGACCTTGGCCAAGAAGTCGTAGGGCAGATGCGCCCAGTCGGCCGTCATGGCGTCCTGCGAGGTCACGGCCCTTAGGGCCACAGGATGCTCGTAGGTGCGCTCATCTCCCATCACGCCTACAGAGCGTATGGTGGAGAGCAGAATGGTTCCCGCCTGCCACACATGGTCGTAGAGCGACGAGCCGTCGGGCATGGTGTAGGCGTGCATGGCCTCGATGTAGATGTCGTCGGCCTCCTGCAGGATGCGCACCTTCTCGGGCGTGATGGTGCCTAAGATGCGCACGGCCAGTCCAGGGCCGGGGAATGGATGGCGGTTGATGAGCCGTTCGGGCATGTTGAGCTGGCGGCCCACGCGGCGCACCTCGTCCTTGAAGAGCCACTTCAGCGGCTCGCAGAGCTGGAGCTTCATGTCCTTGGGCAGTCCGCCCACGTTGTGGTGGCTCTTGATGGTCATGCCCGTGATACTCAGGCTCTCTATGCGGTCGGGATAGATGGTGCCCTGTGCGAGCCACTTGGCGTCGGTGATCTTCTTGGCCTCGGCGTTGAAGACCTCAACGAAGTCGCGGCCTATGATCTTGCGCTTGCGCTCGGGGTCGCTCACACCGTCGAGGTCCTTGAAGAACTTGGCGCTGGCATCGACACCCACCACGTTGAGGCCCAGTCCCTGATAGGCGTCCATCACCTTACGGAACTCATCCTTGCGCAGCATGCCGTGGTCGACGAAGATGCAGGTGAGATTGCGGCCGATGGCCTTGTTGAGCAGCGTGGCGCAAACCGAAGAGTCTACGCCGCCCGAGAGACCGAGTATCACGCGGTCGTTGCCTATCTGCTGGCGCAGCTCGTTGACCGTTGTCTCCACAAACGAGGCCGGACTCCACTCCTGGCGGCTGTGGCAGATGTCAACCACGAAATTCCTCAGCAGCGTCTTGCCCTGCGTGGTGTGGAACACCTCGGGGTGGAACTGCACGGCCCAGAGGGGGTTGCGCGTGCTGGCGTAGGCGGCGAAGCGCACATCGTCGGTGCTGGCGATGACGTGGCAGTCCTGCGGAATGGCGGTGATGGTGTCGCCATGGCTCATCCACACCTGCGAGTTGGGTTCAAAGTCCTTGAAGAGGGGATTGGCGAGGTCGATGGTGCGTAGATTGGCGCGTCCGTATTCGCGCGTGCTGGTCTGCTCCACCTTGCCGCCATTGCTATAGGCGATATACTGCGCGCCGTAGCAGATGCCCAGCACGGGGTATTTTCCAACGACGTCGCCAAGGTCGCACTTGAAGGCTTCCTTGTCGTGGACCGAATAGGGGCTGCCGCTCAGTATCACGCCGATGATGCCGGGATCGTCCTTTGGGAACTTGTTGTAGGGAAGGATTTCGCAGAAGGTGTCGAGCTCGCGCACACGACGCCCGATGAGCTGTGTGGTCTGCGATCCGAAATCGAGTATGATGATCTTCTGTTGCATTTGATATGGTTTAAGTAGGGCTGCCGGCCTTGCGCCTCAGCAGCCATATTGTGATAAAAAAGATTCAGCTTGGTCCAGCGTGTCCTGCTTGCCCACGTCGAGCAGCCGCAGGTTGTCGTCGGCGATGCCCTTGATGGCCACCTTCGCCGCATTGTCGAGGTAGAAGTCGATGATGGGAAACCGGTCGGGATATGCGTCCATCAGCTTGAAGAGACTCGGCGAGAAGGTGTGGATGCCCGAGAAGGCATACAGGCGGAGGCCGTGGCGGCGCAAGGTCTCCAGCACTTCTCCCTGCCTTATCTCGGCCTCCAAGCAGCGGATTTCCCCATAGCAACTCTTGATTTGCCTTGTCTCGGCATTGACCCAGCCCACAAGGCGCATCTGGCCGTTGAAAATGAGGTAGCGTTTGGTCTTGCGCCAGGAGACAAGGAGCGTGGCCTCGGCCATCTCGTGGGGTACACCGCACGAGGGGCACACCACCGCCCTGTCGGCCCCATAGAAAGCGTTGAAATCGAGATTGCTCAGTATGTCGACGTTGTGGATGAAGATGGGCGATGAGGAATCGAAGAGCGGCGCGGCCTTCTTCAGGCCTCCGCCCGTCTCCAAGAGCATGCTGCGCTCGTTGGAGATACGGATGTCCATGCCGAAATTGTCATTCTCCTGAAGATATTGGACGATTTGGTCGGCAAAATGGTGGACGTTGACGACAACACGGTCAAAGCCTGCATTGCGTAGTTTCAATACGACATGCTTTAGCAGCGGCTCTCCCCCTACCCTGACCAAAGCCTTAGGCATTCGGTCGGTCAGAGGTTTGAGGCGGGTGCCAAGTCCGGCTGCGAAAATCATTGCCTGTTTCATAATGCAAAGTTAACACAAAAATTCAGAAAACCATTTCATGGCAGGCGGCTTTTTATCCTTTCTGCGTCAAAATTTTCGGATTCACTGCTTTCAAGGCGGCAACAAAGGCCTCAGGCTCTTCCGGCGAAACGAGTATCTCATCATACTTGTTGTAGCGTATGGAGAGGCGGCGCAGGGACAAGGCGGGGGAACTGAGGACATTGTGCGTGGGCTGGATGGAGGTGATGGAACTCACGGGGATGGTCTTCTTGAGAAAGAAGCCGTAGAACACCGTGAGGTTCACTCCTTCCACCACGTAGCGGGTGAGGTGGGTAAGGGAAAAGAGATAAATCGTGAGAGCCCACTGCAGAAAGCTGGCCTCCCAAGGCCAAGAACCCTTGGCGCAGAATCCCAAGGTCAAAAAACAGAGCAGCCAGTACCACCAGCCCACCCGTGTGTGATATGTGTGTCTATTATGCATTTTTGATTGTATGCGCTGGAAAAGTCTGAGTGATATTCTGCTCCCGGTGGATGACCTGCACCTCCACGCCAAACTTGCTGCTGATGTGTTCGGCCAAGTGCTGGGCGCTGTAGACGCTGCGGTGCTGGCCTCCGGTGCAGCCGAAGCAGAACATCAAGTTGGTGAAGCCCCGCTGGATGTAGCGTGCCACGTGATGGTCGGCCAACTGGTAGACGCACTTGAGGAAATCGAGAATCTCCCCGTCGTCCTCCAAGAATCGGATGACAGGCTCGTCGAGTCCCGTGAGCTTCTTGTACGGCTCGTATCGGCCGGGGTTGTGGGTGGAGCGGCAGTCGAACACGTAGCCGCCGCCGTTGCCCGAGGGGTCGTCGGGTATGCCTTTCTTGTAGGAGAAGCTGTAGACGCGCACCACGAGGGGACCCTTGCCGTCGTATTTGGAGAAGGTGGCGGGGCCGTCCTGCGGGTTGGAGGAATAGAGGGGATGGTCGGTCGTCTTGTATCCATCCTTGCGCTTGGCCACGACAGGCTCTTGCGGGGCAAACTGGGGCAACTCCGTGAGCCGCCGCAGCATGTCCATCATATAAGGATAGGGAAACACGGAGGGACTCAGCTTCAGGAGATCGCGCAGATTGTCGATGGCTGGAGGAATGGACTGAAGGAAATGGGGCTTCCGCTCGAAATATCCGCGGAAGCCGTAGGCGCCAAGCACCTGCAGCGTGCGGAAGAGGACAAACAGCGAGAGCCGTTCGGCGAAGTGGCGCACGCTCGGCACTTCGGTGTATTGGCTCAGGCTCTTATAGTATTCGAAAATCAGTTCGCGGCGTAGCTTGTGGGAATAGCGGGCCGAGGCCTGCCAAAGAAATGAGGCCAGGTCGTAATAGTAGGGTCCCTTGCGGCCGCCCTGGAAGTCGATGAAGTAGGGCCTCCCCTCGGTGTCGAGCATCACGTTGCGTGCCTGGAAGTCGCGGTAGAGGAAGCTCTCGGCGGGCTCCGCCGTCAGGTCCTTGGCAAGCATGCGGAAGTTGGCCTCCAGCTTGAGCTCGTTGAAGTCCAGCTCCGTAGCCTTTAGAAAGCAGTATTTGAAGTAGTTCAAGTCGAACAGCACGCTGTCCTCGTCAAATTCCGGCTGTGGATAGCACACGTTGAAGTCCAGCCCTCTCGCGCCGCGTATCTGGATGTCGGGCAGCTCGTGGATGGTGTTGAGCAGTAGCTGCTGCTCCCTGCGGTTGTAGCGTCCGCCGGCCTCGCGCCCGCCCTTGATGGCGTCGAAGAGGGAGACGTGGCCCAAGTCGGTTTGCAGATAGCGCATCTCATCGTCGCTCACTGCCAACACCTCTGGCACGGGCAACTTGCGCAGGGTGAAGTGGCGGGCCAGCGACACGAAGGCGTGGTCCTCCTCGCGGCTGGTGCCCACCACGCCAATGACGCTGTGTCCCTCAGCGTCGGCAAGTCGGTAATACTGTCGGTTGCTTCCCGCCCCAGCCAATTTCTCAACGCGGGCGGGAGCCTCTCCGCGCCACTGCCTGTAGAGTTCCGTGAGCTTATTCATCGTGTTCTTTTTTCTTTTCTTCCATGAGTTCCTTCCATTTCTTCTCAAACTCCTTCTTGTTCTGCCATTGTGCGATTAGGCCATCGACAATCAAGAGCAGGATGAAGATGC
Organism: Bacteroidales bacterium; assembly: GCA_004558865.1. GTDB lineage: Bacteria > Bacteroidota > Bacteroidia > Bacteroidales > Bacteroidaceae > Prevotella. The sequence continues at coordinate 316 of SFCY01000036.1, read as the reverse complement.
CGAGCGACATGAGGAAAGAGCCCGTGATGAAAACCAGTCCTCCTGCCACAAGGAAGAAGACCACCACCTTTTTCCAGTCTATTTGATGTTTCATAATGCAAAAATAGGCAAAATCAGCGTAATGGCAAAAAGAAACGCCTGTTTTTGACAACATACGGCAAAAACAGGCGAAATCATCTTATGAAACTCAATGTTTTATCCATTTAAGATTGCCAACTTTTTCATTATCCTAAAATCCGCAACTGTATGATTTCTCTCTTGAATTGAAGAAAAGTTTCATATTTCAACCTTTGGTGGGTCATGCGGCCACCAAACA
>SFCY01000171.1 GCA_004558865.1 Bacteroidales bacterium | reverse complement strand
AGCCAAGCCGATACGGATACATGTCGTTTCGGTCGTCTTCTGCATCTATCGGTCTCAAAACGTCAAGTCTCATCGGTCGTGTAGCCCGCTACGCTCCCTATTCAACTTACGTTTTGAGACTCGATATCTTGCAAAATACGACTCGACCTAATTTTTAGAACCGACCTTAAAAACATGTCCCCAAAAGACATTGCGGCTGCTATCGGCTTAAGCCCCCAACGATTACAAGAGAGCTAAATCGCAATAATGACAGCCGTTGCAAATAGCAATGTGGATAGCAGCTGTAAGGCAGAAGCGACAGCAGGGTAGGGGATTGGCAGCGGGGCGGGGGCTACCTTGAAGTGGTCAACGACTTCAGGGCCGAGGCCAGATCGTTCCACACCAGGGCTTTGAGCTTCTCGTTGAGTATCTCGTGGCGCATGTTGGGATAGATCTTCGAGGCCACGCGGCGATAGCCCACGCGGCGCATGCAGTCCACCGCCTTGGCAAAGGCCGAGTCGGAGATGCGGCATGGGTCGTCGGCGCCAGAGACGAACCTCACGGGCAGGTCGGGATTGGCCAGCCGCCACCCCTTCAGGGAATAGCAGTCAATCATCAAGCCAAAGAGATTGGCGTATCCGTTGGCCGTAAAATTGAACATGCACAACGGGTCGGAATGGTAGGCCTCCAACACCGAAAGGTCGGAGCATACCCAAGCCTGGGGAAAGGCCTCGCGGCGAAACGGTCGGTTGAAGCGGCCGAAACTGAGCCAGTGGAGCAGCCGCGGGCGGTGGTGAGGGCCAAGCAGGGCGGAATAAGCCAAGGCGAGGAGAAGAGCCAAAGGCGCGGCGGGAGAACAGCTGGGACTGCCACAGACGATGAGCGAGTCGATGGTGTCGTCGTACCGTTTGGCATACGACCGTGCCACCATCGACCCCATGCTGTGGCCGAGGAGTGCAAGCGGCAGGTGGGGATGGCGGCCGTGCGCCCATGAATTGACTTCGTGCGCGTCGTCGACCATCGCCCGCCATCCGCCGCGATACATAAAGCCCAAGTCGGAGCCGTCCCTCACCGAGGCGCCATGGCCGCGATGGTCGTGGATGACGCACACGAAACCTTGTGAGGCGAGAAAACGCATGAAAGGAAGATAGCGTTCCTTGTGGTCGCACATGCCATGGAGCAACTGCACTATGCCTTTTGGCCCACCACTGTCGGGAGCCACCTCTATGCCGGCGAGCCGCAGACTGTCGGACGAGGCGGGGAGGGAGAAATTCTGAATCATAATGGTCTATAGTCTATTATCAAGCCCTAGAAACAAAAGCAGTCACCAGCGCATTTGGCTGGTGGACGCCGGGAGAGGGAAGCCCCCTATCAGCGGGTTGATGACGTTTCCGCACCGCAAAAGTAACCAATAATCGTCGCCCCCACAAATTTATCCTCTTCTTTATTGCATCCGCTGCAACGTTCCGTCCGTCCTCCGTGCCGAATCCACCGCCACATTCTGTCCAAACCTTATCACCCCATCGGATTGCACATTGAATCATGGAGACAAAAAAGGCAGCAGACCGCCTCACGACAATCTGCTGCCAAGGATAAGTAGGCCATGCAAGCCTTGTACAAAATATGATATCTATTCAAAACTTCCTGTATCCATACACGGCGTTGTCGCCCAGTTCCTCCTCTATGCGGATGAGCTGGTTGTACTTGGCCATGCGGTCGGTGCGCGACATACTGCCGGTCTTGATCTGTCCGGAGTTGGTGGCTACGGCGATGTCGGCAATCGTGGTGTCCTCGGTCTCGCCCGAACGGTGGGAGGTCACCGTGTTGTAGCCATGGCGGTGGGCCATCTCAATGGCCTCAAGGGTCTCCGTGAGCGATCCAATCTGGTTCACCTTGATGAGGATGGCATTGCCAGCCCCCATCTTGATGCCTTTCTCCAAGAACTTGGTGTTGGTCACGAAGAGGTCGTCGCCCACCAACTGGCACTTGTCGCCCAAGGCCTTGGTCATCTTCACCCAGCCTTCCCAGTCGTTCTCGTCGAGTCCATCCTCGATGGAGTCGATGGGATATTTGGCGATGAGGTCTCCAAGGAACTTGATCTGCTCGTCGTCGCTCAGCACCTTGCCGTTGGGGTCCTTGGGCATGCCATTGGAGAGCTGCTTGTAGTTGTAATGGTACTTACCATCCTCAACCACCGCAAACTCACTGGCGGCGCAGTCCATGGCAATGCGCACGTCCTTGCCGGGCTCATAGCCGGCGTCCTTCACTGCGTCGACGATGCTCTGCAGGGCATCCTCTATGCCGTCGAGCCGGGGGGCAAAGCCGCCCTCGTCGCCCACAGCCGTTGACAGGCCACGCTTCTTCAGGTTCTTCTGCAGCTGGTGGAAAACCTCGGCTCCCATTCTCACGGCCTCCTTCTCACTCTTGGCGCCTACGGGACGAATCATGAACTCCTGGAAAGCGATGGGAGCGTCGGAGTGGGCTCCGCCATTGATGATGTTCATCATGGGCACGGGCATCACGTAGGTGTTGCAGCCGCCAATGTAGCGATAGAGCGGCAGGCCCAAGGCCTTGGCGGCAGTGTGGGCGGCGGCCAAGGAGACACCCAAGATGGCGTTGGCGCCGAGCTTGCTCTTGGTGGGAGTGCCGTCGAGGGCTATCATTTTATAGTCGAGTGCGCGCTGGTTGAAGACATCGTCGCCCACGAGTGCGGGTGCGATGATATTGTTCACATTGTCCACAGCCTTGAGCACCCCCTTGCCTCCAAAGCGGCTCTTGTCGCCGTCGCGAAGTTCCAAGGCCTCATTCTCACCAGTGGAAGCGCCCGAAGGCACACTGGCACGGCCCATAACGCCATTCTCCAATGTCACTTCCACTTCTACTGTAGGATTGCCACGTGAATCCAAGATTTCTCTTGCATGAATCTTTTCTATTTTCATATCGTTCTTGATTTTAACACCGCAAAGTTAGACATTTTTTCCGAAAAGCACAATACTCTAAAATGATGATTTGTCAAAAAGTCCCAAAAACAAGACCATCCCAGCTCCATCAATAAAGGCCGGTTCTAAAAATTAGGTTTAGAAACCAAGCCGATATGTATCCTAGAATCCGCAGCACTTTAATTTAGATTTATTTATAAGTTCCTGAGCAGCAAAATGTTGCTCAGGATTTTGCCATGTCGAAAATTTCACTTAAC
>SFCY01000170.1 GCA_004558865.1 Bacteroidales bacterium | reverse complement strand
ATAGAATAATCGATAAAGTGCAGTTGTCGTTTCGGTCGTCTTCTGCATCTATCGGTTTCAAAACGTCAAGTCTCATCGGTCGTGTAGCCCGCTACACTCCCTCTTCAACTTACGTTTTGAATCCCGATAGCTTGCAGAACCTTTTCGATAAGCCAAATGAGCAGAGCCAAGCTTGCTTGGACTCTGCCATGGCGAGAAAAGGTGGGCACTAGGCCAATACGACTCGACCTAATTTATAGAACCAGCCTAAAGACGAGGGTGTGCCAACTGTGTGTGGGTTGGCACACCCTCGTTATGATATGCGTGTGACAAGGGGCGGCCTATTGCGCTGCGGTGTGGAATGGGATCAACTGGATGTCGGTGGTGGGGCCGTCGCTGAAGCCGCAGATGATGATGTAGTAGTCGGCGTCGGGCGTGAGGGCCTTGGCCTTCAGGTCGGTCTGGTTGCCGTTGTGGAAATACTGGTCGTTCACTTGGGTGCGGAGGGAGCTGAAGAAGTTGTAGAACATCTGCTCCTTCGAGCCGTTGTATTTTTCGAGGTAGTAGTCCACGTAGCTGGTCTTCTGGCAGTCGATGAAGTAGGTGTCGTTGTTGGTGGTGGCCACGTCGATCAGCGCGCCGTCCGACTGTTCCTCCTTGATGGTGACGGTGATCTTGTTGTCAGAGGGGATGGGCTTTGCCGTGCGGAATTCCTCCTCCGCGATGTCGGAGGTGAGGTTGCCGTCGTTGTCCATACCGAAGCAATAGACGATGTAGGGAGTGTCCCACATCAGCCTGCCTCCATAGTCCTCCTCGATGTTGGCCGTGTGCTCGCCGGTGACGAGGAACTGCTTCGCCACCTCTTGCCAGGTCATTCCGTAGACTCCTGCCAAGTATGACCACCAGCCCACTTCCAGCTCATACCACGAGCCGTTGTAGTTGTTGTCGCGGTTGTCGCGGCCAATCGAGTCGGTGATGCTGTAGTAGTAGGGGGTGAGGTCGTCGGAGGGTGTGATCACGATGTTGGCGTCGCCGGCGGTGATGTTGCTCACGTCGATGTCGAAGGTGAGGTCGCCCGCTGAGGGATTGTCCACGAAGTAGATGCTGTCTATCATCGTCACGGGAATGCTCAGCAGCGTGTCTTTCTTTTGTATCTTCATGATGTAGTTGTGGCTTTCCTGCGCGATGGCGCCCATGACGAAGAAGAGAAGGAGGGCGGAAAGGGATAGAAGTCTTTTCATATTGTTGTTGTTTGATTAGCTTGTTATTTGACGAATTTGAAATTGTGGTTGCCCACTTTGAGGATGTAGGTGCCTTGCGGCAGGCTGGAAATGTCCATTCGCTGTAGCGTCTGGTGCGTGGCATGGCGGAGCATCTTGCCGCTGATGTCGAAGAGCGCCACTTCCTGTGGGCCTTCCGTTCCTGTCCAGGTGATGGCTTTGCCGTCTTCCTCCACCTTGGCCGCGAAGTCGGACAAGGTGGCTTTCACCGCAGCAATGGCCGTGGAAGTGTCGAAGACAATCTTCCTGATTTTAGGATAGCTGTACTCCTTGGCCTCTTTGCCGCTCTCTCCCACGGTCAGCCCCTCCGCGGAGGTGAGGATCTTGCGGATGTCCGACAGGCTGTAGGTGTCGTTGCCTCCTTCGGTCTGCACCACCATCTGCTGGGCGTTCATGGCGGAGGGACACAGAGCGAGCGCAAAGGCTGCAGCAGCCCATTGGAATCTTCTCTTTTTTCCCATAAAATTAATGTTTAGAGTTGTTGTAATAAATGTCTTGCCGCAAAGATAAGGTATTTTTGTCTCATCAACAAGAAAAAGTGGATGTTTTTCTTTACCCGCAGAGAGGGAAAGGAAAAAGGCCACACTAAGGGGTGCGGCCTTTTTCTTGGGGGATGCGGGGGATTTGGGGACTGCTGTGGTACAGCAGCCTACCGAACAGGGGCGGGGGCTACATGACGCCGTCCTCGCGGAGCTTCTGCTGCCACTTCCAGGCACTGCGCAGCACGTCGTCGAGAGGGGTCTCGGCCTTCCAGCCCAACACCTTGTTGGCCCTTGTGCAGTCGCCCCAAATCTTCTCGATGTCGCCCTCGCGGCGTGGGCCGTATTTCCAGTTGACTTTCACTCCCGTGGCCTTCTCAAACGTCTCCACGATTTCCAGTGTGGAGTTGCCGCTGCCCGTGCCGATGTTGAAATACTCGATGGGCTCAGTCTCCTCGTCGAGCACACGGCGCATGGCGGCCACGTGGGCCTTGGCCAGGTCGACCACGTAGATGTAGTCGCGGATGCAAGTGCCGTCGGGTGTGTCGTAGTCGTTGCCGAAGATGGTGAGTTGCTTGCGTATTCCCATGGCCGTCTGGGTCACGTAGGGGATGAGGTTGGCCGGAACGCCGTTGGGCAGTTCGCCGATGAGGGCGGAGGGGTGGGCGCCGATGGGATTGAAATAGCGCAGTACGATGCTCTTGATGTTGGCTCCGCTGTGGATATAGTCGTAGATGATCTGCTCGTTGATTTCCTTCGTGTTGCCGTAGGGTGAGGTGGCCTTCTGGTGGGGAGCGTCCTCGGTGACGGGGAGATTCTCGGGCTTGGGCTGGCCGTAGACGGTGCAGGAAGAGGAGAAGATGATGCCTTTGACATTGTATTGGGGCATCAGCTCAAGCAGGTTGACGAGCGAGACGATGTTGTTGCGGTAGTAGAGCAACGGTTTCTGCACGCTCTCTCCCACGGCCTTGGAGGCGGCGAAGTGGATGATACCCTGAATGTCGGGATATTTCTTGAACACACCCTCTGTCGCCTCCTTGTCGCGCAAGTCGACATTCTCAAAGGCGGGACGCACTCCAGTGATTTTCTCGATGCCGTCGAGCACTTCTATCTTGGAGTTGGACAGGTTGTCTACGATGACTACCTTGTAGCCAGCCTCTATGAGTTCTACAGAAGTGTGGGAGCCGATGAAACCGGTTCCCCCAGTTACCAAGATTGTCTGTTTCATATTAGCACAATGTTGTTGATTAACGTTATTCATCTGCAAATTTAGATAAAATTTCCGAGTTATAAGCCAGTTGAGATAAAAAAACTAATAGATTTCCTCCCCCCCGAAAAGCCGCCAACAGGGAAAATCAAGGCCGACATACGCTCAATCCTATTTTGCGTGCTCTAAGTCACAATTATTTATTATCTTTGAGGCATTATTGTTTAACCCTCTAAAAGT
>SFCY01000169.1 GCA_004558865.1 Bacteroidales bacterium | reverse complement strand
GCGCTATAAATGTAAATAAAAAAATCAACATTACAATAAATTTAGTTAAAAACGAAAAATAATCGAGATTTCCTTTGGTCAGAAACCTAGGAAGCGGGGCTCCCGATTTCAGCAGGATACGCCCCGAGCACTATCTGCCCGCCTTCAAGGAGGCCGTCAGGCAGAAGCGCGAGGAGATACAGAAGATTGTGGACAACAAGGCAACGCCCACATTCCAGAACACCATTGTGGCCTTTGAGCATTCCGGCCAGCTGCTCGACCGCATCTCGAGCGTGTTCTTCTGCATCACTGAGGCCGACGGCACCCCCGAGATCGAGGCCGCCGAGAAAGAGGTCATCCCGATGCTCACCGACCTGAGCAATGAGATCATGCTCAACCAGAAGTTCTTCCAGCGCGTGAAGTACGTCTACAGCCATGAGCGCGCCTCGCTCAAGGGCGAGGACCTGAAGCTGCTCGACGAGACCTACAAGAGCTTCGTGCGCTCCGGCGCACTGCTCAATGAGGAGCAGAAGACCCGCATGGAGCAGATCAACAAGCGCATCGCAGACTTGCAGCAGCAGTTTGGCAGCATCCTGCCCAAGGCTGCCAACGATGCCGCGGTGTGGGTGGAGAGCAAGGAGGAACTGGCCGGACTGAGCGATGCCGACTTGGCACAGTGCGCCAAGGACGCGCAGAGCCGTGGCGGCAAGGCCCCCTACTGCATCGTCATCACCAACACCACGCAGCAGCCCATCCTGGCCTCGCTCTCCAACCGCGAACTGCGCAAGCGCGTGTGGGAGGCCTCGCGCCACCGCGCCGACGGCACGCGGGGAGCGTCGACCTTCGGCATCGTCAGCGAGATGGCAAGCCTACGCGCCGAGAAGGCCAAGCTCCTGGGCTATGACACCTACGCGGCCTACTCGCTCGACGCCGCGATGGCAAAGAACACAGCCAATGTGTACAACTTCCTCAGCAACCTGACAAGGGAATATCGCCCGAAGGCCGACGCTGAGACCAAATCGATAGAGGACTATGCCCGGCAGACCATGGGGGCCGACTTCCAGCTCCAGCCTTACGACCGCTTCTATTTCTCGGCCAAGATGAAGAGGGACAAGTACAACTTCTCCGAGGATGAGGTGAAGGCCTACTTCAACCTTGACAGCGTGTTGGAGCGGGGCGTCTTCTATGCCGCCAACCGCGCCTACGGCCTCACGTTCCGCCAGCGCACCGACCTTCCCACCTATCATCCCGACATGAAAGTGTTTGACGTGATGGACAAGGACGGCAAGCAGCTCGCCTTGTTCTATACCGACTATTACCGTCGCCCCACGAAGCGCGGCGGAGCTTGGATGAGCGAGTTCCAGCGCCAGAGCCTCGACCGCGGCACGCTGCCCATTATATATAATGTATGCAATTATGCCAAGGCGCCCGAGGGACAGCCCACGCTCCTCACCTGGGATGAGGCCACCACGTTGTTCCATGAGTTTGGCCACGCGCTCCACGGCATGCTCTCCCACTGCTTCTACAACTCGCTAAGCGGAACGGAAGTGGCGCGCGACTTCGTGGAGATGCCCTCGCAGTTCAATGAGTCGTTTGCCTCCAATCCCGAGGTGTTCGACCACTACGCCCACCATTACCAGACCCACCAGCCCATGCCCGCGAGCTTGAGGAGCAAGATGTTGGAGAGCATCAACTTCCAGTCGGCCTACGCCTTGGGAGAGAATCTCGCCGCCACTTGTCTTGATTTGGCCTGGCACAACCTGCCATCGGGAAATACTCCCTCAGCCGCCGAGGCCAACGACTTTGAGACCCAGGCGCTGAAGGCCGTCAACCTGCTCGACGCGCAGATACCGCCGCGCTACTCCACGAGCTATTTCAACCACGTGTGGGGAGGAGGCTATGCCGCCGGCTATTACAGCTATCTGTGGAGTGAAGTGTTGGCTGCCAACATTGCCGACTATTTTGCCCGGCATGGAGCCTTGAGCCGCGAGGTGGGCCAGGCTTTCCGCGACAAGGTGCTCAGCAGGGGCAACACGCGAGACTTGATGCAGCTCTTCCGCGACTTCACGGGCCTGCAGCAACCCGATGCCGCCGTGCTGCTCCGTTATCGCGGCCTGTAGTGCGCGTGGCTCTCTGGCCACTGTCTTCCTGTTTGGCTTCCATCATGGTGGTGCCTTGCATCGAGGGCGCACAGGCCAACGGAGTGGGCAGCCGCAACATTTCTCCGCCAAGAACCATGTGTGGACCGTCGACGACGGAGCCAACTTCGGCACTTATGTCTGCGCCTCGTCGGCCAACGTGCGCGGAAAGGTGTGGGCTTCGGCTGTCGCAAGCAGAAGCCTCACTTGCCCTCATAATCAAAGGCGGCCAGCATGTTGTCATGCTGGCCGCCTTTGATTTTCTTTGTGTGGGTAGGGTGGGGAAGACTTTTCGCCCCCCAGCCCAACAGGATTTACCGTGGCGACGGTCTGGATTTGGCTGTCTACTTGGCGAGCTTCAGGTCGTAGTTGCCGGCCACACCCTCCTCCAAGTCCTCATTCACCATGCGGAGCGTGTTGTCGTCCACCGTCATCAGATAGTAGCTGTCGTTGCCCTTGGTGGTCAGCTTGAGGGCCTTCTTGCCAGCCTTCTCGTAGGGGGCGATGGTGCCGTCCTCAAACAGGGTCTCCTTCACCTTCGTCTCCGTCTCCATGTACTCCTCCTTCATGCTGAAGTTTTTCTTGGCGGCGTCCATGGCCACGCGATAGCGGATGCCGGCGCAGTCGGCGGCGGGCACCATGCCTTCATACACGAGAGAGTCGCCTGCGGCCTTTGCCGAGTCAGTGGCGTTGCTGTCATTCACTGCCGTGGAGTCGTTTGCCACAGCGTTGGCATTTCCGTTCTTGTTGCTGTTGCAGCTTGCGAAAAGGGCGGCGACAGCCAAAATCATTAGAATCTTTTTCATACGTTTTCTTTTTGGTGGCTGCAAAGGTAAGCTACTTTCATGAAACTACAAAGGATAACTGGATATTTTTTTTGGCCTGTGCGGTGGAATGTAGTGGTCTGGCGTTCGTCCAAGAGGTTAGGAAAGATGGCACAGCGGATATTTTCCGTCGATTCATGGTAAGTTTATGTGTAAAGGGGAAGGAAAATGGTCATGTCCAGACTTACGCTCCTACCGGAGCTATGGTTCTGAAGTGACGGAGTAGCCTTACGAGCCAGCTCGACGGCTACCCCGTCACTTCAGAACCACACCTTTGGTGGCAAGCCTGCCCATGACGAAAATCGCTATCGCGTAAAATTGCGCTTACGCGCATAAAATTCTACGGCAGAAAGC
>SFCY01000168.1 GCA_004558865.1 Bacteroidales bacterium | reverse complement strand
CCTTGATTTTCCCATGTTGGCGGCTTTTCGGGGGGGAGGAAATCTATTAGTTTTTTTATCTCAACTGGCTTATAACTCGGAAATTTTATCTAAATTTGCCATGTCAAGTAGAATTGAGCTTCTTTTGTTTTGACACTATAAAGGTAGTGAAAATTCTACACATGACAAAACTCTGAGGAACTTATTGACCCTCAGAGACTTATAAAAAAGATTAACAACAAACTATGCACTTAGTTGCGGAATTAAGGTGAATGATGGATGATGGATCAAATGGGGGTGGGGGCGGCGCGCCAACTATGAGTTGCGAACGATGGATGATGAATCGAATGGAGGAAACTCCCCAACCATGAATGGTGAATGGTGAATTGAAAAGGGGCTGGCATCCAAGCGGATGTCAGCCCCTAAGGTATTTTGTTTCTTGTCAGTTTCAGCGATTAAAGCTGGGGACCGGCGGCTACGAGAGCCTTGCCTGCCTCGTTGCCCTCATACTTCTTGAAGTTCTTGATGAAGCGGGCAGCCAGATCCTTGGCCTTCTCATCCCACTGGGATGCGTCAGCGTAGGTGTCGCGGGGATCCAGGATGTGGGAGTCCACGCCCTCAAGCTGTGTGGGCACCACGAAGTTGAAGTAGGGAATCACCTTTGTGGGAGCCTTGTCGATCTCGTGGTCGAGGATGCGGTCGATGATGCCACGCGTGTCGCGGATGGAGATACGCTTGCCCGTACCGTTCCAGCCCGTGTTCACCAGGTAGGCCTTGGCACCGCTCTTCTCCATGTGGCGCACGAGTTCCTCGGCATACTTTGTGGGATGCAGCTCCAGGAAAGCCTGGCCGAAGCAAGCGGAGAATGTGGGAGTGGGCTCAGTGATGCCACGCTCAGTGCCGGCGAGCTTGGCTGTGAAGCCGGAGAGGAAGTAGTATTTGGTCTGCTCTGCGTTGAGGATGGACACGGGAGGCAGCACACCGAAGGCGTCGGCGCTGAGGAAGATGACCTGCTTTGCAGCGGGACCCTGGCTCTCAGGACGCTGGATGTTCTTGATGTGGTAGATGGGGTAGCTCACGCGGGTGTTCTCGGTGACGCTCTTGTCGGCGAAGTCGATCTTGCCGTCCTTGTCCACGGTGACGTTCTCCAAGAGGGCGTCGCGGGTGATGGCTCCGTAGATGTCGGGCTCAGCCTCCTTGTCGAGATTGATGACCTTGGCATAGCAGCCGCCCTCATAGTTGAACACGCCCTTGTCGTCCCATCCGTGCTCGTCGTCGCCGATGAGCTTGCGCTTCGGGTCGGTGGAGAGGGTGGTCTTACCCGTTCCGGAGAGGCCGAAGAAGATGGCGGTGTTCTCACCGTTCATGTCGGTGTTGGCGGAGCAGTGCATGGAAGCGATGCCGCGCAGGGGCATGAAGTAGTTCATCATGGAGAACATGCCCTTCTTCATCTCGCCGCCGTACCATGTGTTGATGATGACCTGCTCCTTGGAAGTGACGTTGAAGACAACGGCGGTCTCTGAGTGGAGGCCCAGCTCTTTCCAGTTCTCCACCTTTGCCTTGGAGGCGTTGTAGACGATGAAGTCAGGCTCCTGCTCGAAGTCGGCCTCTGTCTTGGGGCGGATGAACATGTTGGTCACGAAGTGTGCCTGCCATGCCACCTCCATGATGAAGCGCACCTTCATGCGGGTGTCGCGGTGTGTGCCGCAGAAACCGTCCACGACATACAGCTTCTTGTTGGAGAGCTCCTTCTTTGCGATTTCCTTCACGGCGTCCCAAGTCTCCTTGCTGGCGCGGTGGTTGTCGTTATGGTATTCTTCGGAATCCCACCATACTGTGTCGTGAGAGGTCTCGTCGTCAACGATGAACTTGTCCTTGGGCGAGCGGCCTGTGTAGATGCCGGTCATCACATTGACAGCGCCCAGCTCAGTCTCCTGAGCCTTGTCGAAGCCTGTGAGGCCTTCCTTTGTCTCCTCGTTGAACAATACCTCATAAGAGGGGTTGTACAGAACCTCTGCAGTACCTGTCTGGATTCCGTAAGTTGCTAAAACTGACTTATCAAACTTTGCCATGTTGTTAAGTATGTAATTAAGTGAATGTTATCGAAAATATGAATCCTTTTTGCGACTGCAAAGTTAGCAAAAATACAGGGAACGAACAAGTTTAGCCCACTAAAAATCGGTGTTTCTAAACCTTTTTAGGTTAAACGGTGTTAAATCATTCGGAGCCGCAAGACTTTTGCAATATCCACTTGGCAAAAAGCCGCAGCAATTGATTATCTTTGTAGGTTGGAAACAGAAAAATGGCCACAGAGCGGCCGTCTGTTTTCGCTCGGAATCGAAAACGTAACTTTCTACCCCCCAGACTATGAAGATTGTCAATTTCTCAGAGCAAAACTCCATCATTGGCCAGTACATGGCCGAAATGAGGGACAAGGACTATCAGCGCAACCGACTCCTGTTTCGCAACAACATCATGCGCATAGGAGAATGCGAGGCATACGAGGTTTCGAAGACATTGCGCTACGAAACGCGGGATGTCGCCACCCCGCTCGGCACTGCCAAGGTGAGCGTGCCGGCCGATGAGGTGGTGCTGGCCACGATATTCCGCGCCGGGCTGCCCTTCCACAACGGCTTCCTCAACATCTTCGACCATGCCGGCAACGGCTTCGTGTCGGCCTACCGCGAATACAAGGACGAGGCCCACACCAAGGTGGGCATACACGTGGAGTATCTGGCCACGCCCCACATCGACGGCAAGGTGCTCATCATCGCCGACCCGATGCTCGCCACCGGCGGGAGCATGGAGCTGGGCTACAAGGCCTTCCTCAGCAAGGGCACTCCGCGCCAGGTGCACGTGTGCTGCGTCATCGCCGCGCCCGAGGGCATCGAGCATGTGAGGAGAACCTTCCCAGAGGATACCACCGTGTGGTGCGCCGCCATCGACCCGGGACTCAACGAGCACAAGTATATCGTGCCGGGATTCGGCGACGCGGGCGACTTGTGCTACGGCGACAAGATATAGGCGGCTCCGGCCGCCCATGCTGCCGCGCGCGGCAGAGGCGCCACACCTACGCAGAACCGCACCGACGGCCAGGGCCATCGGTGCGGTTCTGCTTGTATGGGTGGCCAGCGGGCGGTCAGCGGATGAAGAGCAGCTCGCGATACTTGGGCAGCTCCCACAGCTCGTCGCTGACGATGAGCTCGAGCTTGTCCACCTGGTAGCGGATGGTGTCGAGCTTTGGGGCCACGCTGTCGTGGTAGGCGATGGCCCTCTCGCGCGTGTCCTCTATCTTGTTGGCCACCTTGCGGGCGTTGACCAGCTCCTCCACGTTGGTCTCGATGGTCTGCGTGCGCTCGGCGATC
>SFCY01000167.1 GCA_004558865.1 Bacteroidales bacterium | reverse complement strand
TGTCGTTTCGGTCGTCTTCTGCATCTATCGGTCTCAAAACGTCAAGTCTCATCGGTCGTGTAGCCCGCTACACTCCCTCTTCAACTTACGTTTTGAGTCGCGATAGCTTACAGAATACGACTCGACCTAATTTATAGAACCAGCCATTATGCTTTCTCAAAGTTTGCCTCTTCGAGTCCGTAGTGGTTCTTGCGGTCGGCAAGGAGTATGATTGTGGCGATTACAACAGCGCAGGCTCCCAGCACGGCGAATATCCACATCGCTCGCGTGAAGTTGGGAATGCCGTTCGTGGTGTCGGTCTTCAGCACGTCGCCCACAAGCATCGGCACCAGCATCAGGCCGATGTTCTGGATGTAGTAGATGATGCTGTAGGCCGTGCCAAGCTCCTTGAGCGGAATGATTTTGGGCACCGACGGCCACATTGCGCTCGGCACCAGTGAGAAGGCCACTCCCAGCACAGCCATCAGCACGATGGCCGCGCTGCCGCTCCACGCGATGGGCAGGGCGAAGCACACGTGCACCGCCGTGAGCAGGGCTGAGCCGATGAGCATGAGTGTGGCCCCTCGGCCAATGCGGTCGTAAAGGGCTCCGAAAAGAGGTGTCAGCACGATGCTCCCGTAGGGGATGATGCTCACCAGCCAGCCTGCGGTGATGGCGTTGGCATGGTAGCGGCTCACCAACAGGTCGGTGGCGAACTTCATGAAAGGGCGTATGCTGCTGTAGTAGCTCACGCAGAGCAGGGCGATGAGCCAGAAACCGGGATTGCGCAGCAGGGCCGTGAAGTCGCGCCAGCGGAAGGGCTCGCTGTTGTTCACTCGCTCGGCACACGCCTCAGAATCATGCTCGTCGAAGTGTCTGTCGGCAAAGCAGTAGCCCACAAACACGGCAAAGCCGAGTAGCAGCAGCAGTGTGCCGGCGATGATGGGCGAGGACAGTCCCCAAGTCTGCGCTATCAGTGGACTCATGCTCAGAGCCGAGGCGGTGCCCAAACGAGCCATGGCCACCTGTACGCCCATGGCCGACGCCAGTTCCTTGCCCTTGAACCATTTGGTGACGATTTTCGAGACCGTGATGCCCGTGATGTCGCAGCCCATACCGAACAGGCCGAACCCGATGGCAGCCACGAGTACCTGCATCTTCAGTTGTTGCGGGATAATGCCGAAGAGCGTAAAAGGCATGTCGACAATCACTGTGGGATTGACACTGGTGATTGCCCATGCGTTGACGGCCGCGCCGAGAAACATGGCACCCGTGGCGAGCAGCCCCGTGAGGCGGATGCCGCAGCGGTCGAGGATGACTCCCCCGAAGAAGAGCATCAGAAAGAAGATGTTGAAGATGCTGTAGCTGCCGGCATAGAATCCGTATTCGGCCGAGGTCCATGCCATGCCGCCCTCAGAGAGCGGGGCCTTGAGCTGTGTGGAGACGGGCGAGACGATGTCCCAGAACACGTAGCCCATCATCATAACCAACGATACGGACAGCAGCACCGTCCATCGCTTTGTCTTTGCGGTCATTGATAGGATAATTGTATAAAGAGAGGGGCCACACGCCCAGGCTGCCGGGTGTGTGGCCCCTACCGTATCTATTTAGGGATGGTAAACACAACACGTTCCATATTGGCTGTGCAATATCAGGCCGTGCCGATGGCTCATTCCTTGATGTTGGGCTCTTCCAGGCCGTAGCCGCCCTTCTTGTCGAGCACCTTCAGATAGATGCCGAGGAAGAGAGCCAGCACTCCGAGGCTGGCGAAGAGGCACATGGGGATGGTGTAGTCGAGTTTGGTGGGGTCGTTCACGCCGGGGTTGCAGGCGGCCAGCACACTGCCGATGATCATTGGGAAGGCATAGAGGCCGATGTTCTGAATCCAGAATATCAGTGCGTATGCGCTGCCCAGGAGCTTGTTGTCGATGAGCTTGGGCACGGAGGGCCACATGGCGGCCGGAACCAAGGAGAAAGAGATGCCCAAGAGGATGATGGCAATGTAGGTGATGATGACCGACTGGGTGGCGGGCACCACGAAGGCGAACGTCAGGTGGCAGACAATCATTAGAATGGCACCCAATATCATCATCGAGGCCCCCTTGCCCTTATGGTCGAGGAAGTTGCCCAAAAACGGAGTGATGGCGGCCGCACCCAAGGGGAACACGAAGAACACCAGACCGGCCTGGGCTGCCGTGAAGCCCAAGTCGCACTGCAGCATGTTGATGGCGTACTTCTGGAAGGGGAAGATGGCCGAATAGTAGAGCACGCAGAGCAGGGCCACAATCCAGAACATCCTCAGCGAAAGGATCTTGCCGATGTCCCTCACCTTGAACGGCTCGTCCTTCTCCTCCTTCACACCCTGTGCGTCGAGCTTCTTGTCCATGAAGCCGTAGGCGATGAAGCACATCAGGCCGATGCAGAGCAGGGCAAGCGAGAAGGCCACGGGGCGCGAGACGCTCACGGGGGCGATGTGGGCCACCACGGGCGCGCCAAGCATTACCACGGCCACACCCACACGGGCGATGGCCATCTCCACACCCATAGCCAGGGCCATTTCGTGACCAGTAAACCATTTCACGATGCCGCGGCTCACGGTGATGCCGGCCATCTCAGTGCCGCAGCCGAACACCATGAAGCCGATGGCGGCCAGCTTGGCCGAGGCGGGCATGCCCTCATACCACGGAGTGACGTTCCACCACGAGCTGGGCAGGTTGAGGATGCCGTCCATGAAGGTCTTCAGACCACTCACCTCGAAGGAGTCGGTCACGGCATACCAGTTGATGGCCGCGCCCAGCACCATCACTGAGCCGGAGAGGATGGCCGTGAAGCGCACGCCCATCTTGTCGAGGATGATGCCGGCGAAGATGAGGAAGAACACAAACACGTTGAGGAAGGGCTCGGAGCCAGCGTAGTGGCCGAAGGCCACGGAGTCCCACCCGCGCTGGGTTTGCAGGAGATCCTTGAGCGGCGACAGGATGTCGACGAAAATGTAACCGAAGAACATGGCCGAAGCCAATAGCACGAGCGCTGTCCACCGCCATGCGGCGGAGTCGCTCAGTTTCTTTTGAAAAGTCTCTACCATTGTCTATTTGTTTTTTGTAGTGTCTATTCGATTTCTTAGGCTTGCAAGGCGATTGAAGTTGGCTTTCGCCCCCGCGCAGCTTCCCAACGGGGGCTTTGGCTGCAAAATTAATAAAAATATTGTAGCCGACAAACAATTTCCAAATTAATTGGGGTGTTGGGTATGATGAACCCAAAATATCGCCGTTTTTTTCGGTTCAATGGATATTTTCCGTGGATTGGATATGTTGTTTCATTTCGTATAGTCCTGACTTCGCCAATGAGTAAATGGTAATAGAAAATCATGGACAG
>SFCY01000001.1 GCA_004558865.1 Bacteroidales bacterium | reverse complement strand
CGTCTTCTGCATCTATCGGTCTCAAAACGTCAAGTCTCATCGGTCGTGTAGCCCGCTACACTCCCTCTTCAACTTACGTTTTGAATCCCGATAGCTGGCAGAATACGACTCGACCTAATTTATAGAACCAGCCTTAATTGCCACAAAAAAGTGAATGTCCCGATTCCGCTCGCGAATCAACATGAATTGGCCGCGAATTTCCATGAACTAACTACATTGTGGAAAATTCGCCGCCAATTCGTGATTGCATGACTAAGAAAATGGAAAGGGTGGGCATGGACACTGTGGCTGCGGATTTGTGCAGACTCGTGGAAGAAAGAACCAAGGCCACGCCAACACGAACCATGATGGTTGTGATTAACCATCAGAAAGTTTTAGTAAAAAGCTAACAAATCTGCAAGGAAGACACCATTTTGTAATCGATTCTTATTTATGGGCTTTTTCCCGTCGCCCGATTTGGAGTTGACAGGCAAAAAAGATAACTTTGCCCGCAGCGGGCTTCGGGCCGCCGCGCCGCGCCCCCAGCTGCGGACACCGCACGAAGAGGCGCGGACGCAAGAAAAAAATGGAAGGAGCTCATCACGGTTTTTGATCAAACTACACAGGAGGGAACACAGAAGATGGGCAACACAAACAACTCTGGTCCGCGGGCCGGCCTCCGGGCGCGAGACCCGAGGGGCTTGGCAGCCGCCAAGGACTTGGAAATGGACGATTGTATCAGGGACGGCCGCGGGGGCTGCTACAGCCGCGACGGCCGCAGGCTCTTGGCCTTCGACGACGCCTCGGCCACCGCCTACGAGGTGCGGCTGGGCGTGGAGGAATTGTGTGCCTCGGCCTTCGCCGGGTGCAGGGCACTGCGCCGGGTGGCCCTCCCACCGGGGCTCCGCCTCATCGGAAGCTCCGCCTTCGAGGGATGCACCGCACTCGAGGGCGTGGCCATCCCCGACAGCGTGGCCGTCATCGGGGCATCGGCCTTCAGCTACTGCACAAGCCTCGGCTCCTGCACCCTGCCCACGGGCCTGCGCCACTTGGGCGCGGCAGCCTTCGCCGCCTGCCCCTCACTTGGCCAGTTGGTGCTGCCACGGGCCCTGGAGAGCATCGGCGGCAACCCTCTTCCCGCCACGCCCATCGCCCACTTGGTAAGCCTCTCGCCCCACTTCACCGCCATCGGCCCCTGGCTTCTCTCCTCCGACGGGCTGCGCCTCATCGCATACACAGGCACTAAGAGCGAGGTGGAGACACCGAGCGGGCTGAGAGCCATCGGCGACTCGGCCTTGGCCTGCTGCACGGCCAGGGAAGTGAGCGTGGCCCCCACCGTGGAAACCATCGGCCCCAACGCTTTCGGCGGCTGCGCGCGCCTGAAACGCGTGGATCTGCCTCAAAGCCTGAAAGCCATCCCTGACCTCGCCTTCGCCCATTGCACCGATCTCCGCCACATGAGTCTGCCCAAGGGGCTGCGGAGCCTCGGAGGCCACGCCTTTGAGGGTTGCTCGCAGTTAGAGGAGCTGTTTATCCCCGACAGCGTGGAGACGGTGGGCGAACTGGCCTTGGCTTTCTGCCCGCGGCTGAAGGCCGTAAGCTTCGGCAGGGGCGTGGCCGCGATGGGAGCCCATCCCCTCTTGGGGTCGAGTCCGGTACAGATGGAGAGCCGCGGGGAAGCCTTCGTGTGCCAAGGCCACGCGCTCCTCAGCGAGGGCGGACGCCGGCTGGTGGGTCTCTGCGCCGACGAAAGCCTCTACCACATCCCCGAAGGCGTGGCCACCGTGGGACGTTTGGCCCTGGCTCACCGCCCCAGGCTCGCACGCCTTGAGATGGGCGGGAGCGTGTTGGAACTGGAGGCCGCGGCCGTGGCCTGCTCCACGGGTCTGGCCGAGGTCGCCGCTGGTCCCAGGCTGGAGGAGATCGGGCGCAAGGCATTCTTCAACTGCCAGGCCCTGAAAAGGATGACACTGACCGTCATTCCCGAGCGCATAGCCCCCGACGCCTTCGCCATGAGCCTCCTCCCCATGGACGAGGACGAGGCCACTCCCCTACCCCTGCTCACCTTTGTCGTACCCAAGGGCTGCAAGGCCCGTCTGGCCCGCCTGCTGCCCGAATACAAGGGTAGGATGGAGACTCCTAAGCCCTGCTCCTAACCCAAAGCCTCCCTATTCCCCGCCCCCAACAGAGGCAGGGGAACCCAAGAAGGGGGCAAGGCCATCCAACCGCATGTTCCCATAACGTGCATCCTACACGACCCCTGCAACGGACGCACACGACACCCGAATATGTCACGATCTCGCAAAGGCGCCAAGAAATTGAACGCTCGTCTTTGGTCCCATGTTGTTTTTGTCGATTGGATTCCCCTCCCTTCGTAGGGAGGGTCTTTGTTTTTTGGGAAGGGCCTTTTGGTTGGGGGAGGGTCTTCAGGTCTTCAGCCTTTCATTGTGTGTTACCTTTATTTAATATGTCCGCAGAAAGTGTTAAAATGGAATAAAGATGGATGACAATTTGACAGATTAACAAATTTTGCGCTTATATTTGCAGCCGCTTTCAAAGCCCCCGAGGGCAAAAACAAAATGGAATCAACAACACAGATATAAGATTTAGAATATGAGGAAAGTTTCAAATCTATTGATGGCCAGCACAGTGGCTTTGTCGCTGGCCCTCTGGACCGCGCCGGGCATCCAGGCGCAGGCATCGACCAACAACGCCGACAAGGTGGCTCCGCTGCCCGGACAGCCCGTCGACCTGACCTACGCGGCCGAAAAGGCCATACCGGCTGTGGTACACATCCGCTACGTGCAGAACTCGAAGACGAAGACCGTGAGAGTGCAGTCGGACCCATTCGAGGACTTCTTCAGCGACCCATTCGGATTCTTCGGCAACCCCAACGGGGGAGGCGGCTCGCAGGAGAGGAAGATACAAACCCCCAAGCGGGAGGCCACAGGCTCAGGCGTCATCATATCCACAGACGGATACATCGTGACCAACAACCACGTGGTGGACGGGGCCGACGAGCTGACCGTCACGCTCAACGACAACCGCGAGTTCTCAGCACGCATTGTGGGAACGGACAAGACCACCGACCTTGCGCTGATCAAGGTGGACGCCAAGAACCTCCCCACCCTGCCCATCGGCGACAGCGAGAAGCTCAAGGTGGGAGAATGGGTGATCGCTGTGGGTAATCCCTTCAACCTCAACTCCACCGTCACGGCTGGAATCGTCTCGGCCAAGGCACGCTCGCTCTATGCCAACGGAGTGGAGAGCTTCATACAGACCGATGCCGCCATCAACCCCGGCAACTCGGGAGGCGCGCTGGTCAACGCACAAGGTGAGCTGGTGGGCATCAACGCCATGCTCTACTCGCAGACGGGATCATACAGCGGATACGGTTTCGCCATTCCGACAGCCATCATGAACAAGGTGGTGGACGACCTGAAGAAATACGGCAGCGTGCAGCGCGCCATGCTGGGCATCACGGGAAGCGACGTGCTCAACTACATCAACAGCCAGAAAGAAGACGGCAAGGACGTGGACCTGGGCACCAATGAGGGCGTGTACGTGAACAAGGTGGAGGACGACGGCGCAGCAGCCGAGGCCGGGATGGTCAAGGGCGACGTCATCACGATGCTCGACGGCAAACAAATCACCAAGATGGCCGAGATGCAGGAGGTGCTGGCTGGAAAACGCCCGGGCGACAAGGTGACCATCACTTACCTGCACAACAAGAACAAGCACACCAAAACCGTGACGCTGAAGAATGCCCAGGGTACTACCGAGATCGTGAAGCCCGCCGACCTGGATGTCTTGGGCGGCAACTTCCGCGAGGTCACAGAGTCCCAGAAAAAGCAGCTTGGCATCAGCTATGGCGTTGAGGTGGTGAAAGTGGCCAAGGGTGCCCTGCAGAACGCCGGCGTGGCCCGTGGGTTCATCATACAGAAGATCAACGACACGCCCGTGAAGACCATCGACGAACTGCAGAAGATTGTCAAGAGCGCCTCCACCAGCAAGGATCCCGTGCTCTATGTGCAGGGAGTCTGGCCCACGGGAAAGAAGGCATACTTCGCCATCCCACTCGACAACTAAAAGTCTTGCTGCCCAAAAAGGGAAGAGGGCAAGGAACCACAAGAAGAAAGAAGGGGAATCCGCAAACGAACAGCATGCGGATTCCCCTTTTTTAGTAATATCGCTGTCCGATGAAACTTTGATTGTGCAAAATTAGGGCTGCACTTCCCGCGAGGTATCAGCTCTTTTAGTTACTTTGCCATCGCTTATCCAAGTTGTGTGACAATTGTCACACAACAGCAGAACAACCGACGCACAGCAATAGACCAACCGACACACAAGAATAGACCAACCGACACACCGTAATTGGATGCGCATAATCACCAAAACGCAGGGATTCGAATGTTTTGGAAATCATCGCCATATACCGCAAAAGATGGGAGATAGAAATGGTTCAGGAGGCTAAGGAAAGACCTCCTGAACCGAGTCTGTTCGATTAGAGAGGGGGCTTACTTTTTGAAAGATCAAGCCCGAAGCCCATTTTACGGGGCTTCGGACAGGAAGTTTTTCCATTTAGAGTTTTAGCGGACAGCATTTTTGGGGAAATTGCCCTCGCATGCATGAGGATGTTTGGAGAAGCGATGGAACATTGAAGAGAAAGCCCATCGCCCCCATGCAAGGTGAATGCCAATCATGGATTGTGAATAAAAAAAGGCGTTTCCCCAGCCTCAGTAGCACATCGGCCTGAAAGGGCAAGTGTCGCACTGCTTGGATACATTGGGCTGGAAAGGAAGCGACAAGTCGAAGATGTCATTCACCACACGGGCAAGACCATCATGGAAGGCAGGACCAAAATCCCTCGACACCACCACCGGCTCGCCCCCGATGAGGAGCGAGAGGTCGTCGCCCTCCTCCTTTGCGTTCTGCACATAGAAAAGCTGCGGCTTGACGGGGAGGCCTCCACGGTTGAGGGTACGGTCGTGGCAAACTATGTCAGCATAGAGGATGGTCTGCAGGTAGTAGTCGCCATGCTTGCCCACAATGTTATCTGGCTTGAAGATGTCGTCCATCGACTTTATCGCTCCCGGCTTCTTCCGCCCCGTCTTGTAGTCCACCACCCGTATATGATCGAGCGTGCCGTCTCCGTTGGCCGACGCGCAGTCGAGCCGGTCGATGTAGCCATAGAGAGTGATGGAGCGTCCGTCGGCACACTCCAGGCTGGCACTCACCTTTGTCTCAGTGCCAAGAAGCCGGAACGGAGCGCGCTTGCGGTCGATGGAGAGCATGCGCCTGAGCAAGCCCATGATGACATTGCGGTTGATCACCTGCAGACCATTGTAGGAGGGTGTGGAGCCATGGAAGTACTCCTCGCGGAATGCGTCGTCGAGGAAGCCATCGAGCCTCTTCCCGTCGGCCAAGAGGCGGGAGATGGCCGCGGGCGTCACCATCAACTCTCCATCCTTGAGACTTTCGTAGATGAGCTGGGCGGCCTTGTGGAAGATAAGTCCAAACTGTACATTGTCCACTCCCTCCTCCACGTCCTCCTCGGGTTCCCTCACATGGGCCACATAGCGGTAGTAGAAGCGCAGGGGACAGCGCAGGTACTGATTGATGGCCGTGGGAGCGAAACTGTCGATGGATTCCAGGGCCTCAGCCACCCTGCCCGTCTTCGCTATCACGGGCGGCTGCTGCTTGATGATTTCCAAGGGAGTGCGCAGCTCGAGCCTCTTGACCGACATTCCCTTCTCGGCGATAAGCTGGAGCATGAAGCGGCTCATCTCGCCATTGCCCCCGTCGGAGACCGAATGGTTGTAGACCAGCGTCACGTCCTTGGCCCGCTGGATGAGGCTGTGGAAATAGTAGGAGTAGATGCCCACCTTGTTGTCGACGGTGGTGAGCTGAAAGGCCTTGCGCAGGGTGTAGGGAATGAAAGAGGTGTCGCCCACGCCCTTGGGCAGGTTGCCTTCGTTGCAGGAGAGCACCAGCACATGGTCGAAGTCCAGATTGCGGGTTTCCAGCACGCCCATGAGCTGCACGCCCGCGGCCGGCTCACCATGGAATGGCACCGAGTCGTCTCTAATGAGCTGGCGCAGCAGGGCCTGCAGCCCCTCGCCGCCCATGAGCGGCAGGTCGCCCGCCTCGATGAGCTGGCGCAGTCGATTGAGCTGGGTGTAGATCCTGAAGAGCGACTCCAAGAAGAAGGGGTCTCCCTTTGTGGGCTTCTCTCCCGCGCCGAGCTGGCGGTAGCGGGCGCCAATCTGGGCCACCACCTCGAAGAGGAGTCCAAGCAGGGCCAGCGGGTCGGGATCGGGACCAGAACCGGATGGCAGGGGCTCGGAGAGCAGCCCGCTGTCGAAGAGCGACGCATAGGGCAGGCGGAGCAACTTGGCGATGAAGAGCCGGCGGCTGTAGGGATTGCGGTAGCGGGGGTTCACCTCCAACTGCACAAGCTGCATCACCAGCGAGGCCACCGGCGACAGGGACAGGGGATAGCCCATTGTGATGTTGAGCTGCCCCACCTCGCTGGGTATGCAATGCACCACGGTAGGCAGGAGATTCTCGTCGGCCAGCACGATTGCCGTGCGGATGCCGTCCTTGTAGCGACCGTTCTCCCTCAGCCAGGTGGCAGCATAGCGGGCCTGTACGTCCTCGGTGGGCGCGCCCACTATCGTGATGTCACCAAGACGGGACAGATTGTCGAAGATGTCGGCGCGCCCCTCGTCGAGCTGGTTGGGAAACATCCGGCGAAGCTGGTTGACGTAGCGGCCGGCCTCATGGGACATCTCCTGCCCGCCCACCTGAAAGGCACGGGTGTAGTAAGCGTCGAAGTCCCAATAGAACTTGGCACGCCCCATCCGCTCCAGCCGCTTGGCCAGCTGGATCTCAGCCTCCTGCATCATGTTGAACCCCACGAAGAGGTAGCAGTCATACTTGAGCCGAAGCTCCTCAAGTTGAGCCACCTGGCGGTAGAGCTGCCCCTCGTAGGCCAGCCGCTGGGCCAAGAGGGTGGAGTTGTATTCCATATAGATGTCGTAGAGGCGGCTCCAGAACTCCATGAACTTCTGCTTGAGGTAAGAGCCTTGGTCTTCGGTGAAGTTGGCGAAGAACTTGCCCACCAACTTCTTCTGCTCCTCGTCGAGGAAGTCCACGTCGTCATACTCGTGGATGCCCTCCACGTTGCGGAACACTTGCCGAGGGTCGGCCATATTCTTGTCGAGGTCGTCAAAGTCGGCCAAGAGCAGCTGCCCCCAACCATAGAAATGCTCAAAGGTCTCCTGCGCTCCCGTCAGACGGGTGTAGACCTTATACAGGTCGCACACCAACTTGATGGAATCGGCCACTTGCAGGTGGCTCTGATCGCGGAAGAGCTGGCTGATGGTGATGTAGGCCGGACTCCAGAACGGCCGTGTCTCGCCCTCGGCCAAAGCCGCATTGAAGAAAACCGACGCCCGCTTGTTGGGGAACACCACGGCGATGCGCCCTAAATTGGAACTGTATTTTTGCTTGATGTCTTGAGCGACATACTCCAAGAAAGTCTTCATTCTACTCAATAAGATTAATAGGGATTGACCTGAACTGTCTCATTCCTGAACACATACCACAGAAAACCTCTCACCTCACTGTAACCCATCAAGCGGAGAAGCCCCATGTAGTTTCTGACCTGCTTCTCGTGGTCGGCGTCAGGGGTGGCGAACTTGAAATCCACCACCACCGCCTCACGCCCGTCTATCATCACGCGGTCGGGGCGGTAGGTGGCGAGGGAACCAGTCAGTGGGTCGGTGGCGAGGATGTTGCACTCGTTCATCAGTGTGAGGCCGGGCCTGAACCACTGTCTCACCAAGGGATCGTCGAAAGCCGTGCGCACCAGCCGCAACACCTTCTCACGTGGGATGGCGGGCGCGCCGATGATGCCACCCAGCTCAAACTCGGCGAGCCTCGGCTCCACGTCGTCGATGGTCGCTATGGTGGAGAACAGCTCATGCAGCACATTGCCCAAATCGATGAACGCGGCCTCACGCTCCTGACTCTCCATGCCGCCCTCGATGAAATGGCGGCTTTGGTTGCTCTGCACGAACACCACGTGATGGGTCTTGGGCGTCAAGGCTATGTCCTTTGGCTCCGGCTTGCGGTCGAACACATTGGCAGTGGGCTTCTTTTTCTCCGCCGGCTTTGACGGGCTCGCTATGGGCTGCCCCATCTCGAAATGCAGAGTGCCGTCGGAAGACTCGGCGGTGAGGCTGCCCTCGGGACGCTGCTCAGCACCCGACACGAGATAGTCCTCTATGGTGTAGGAACGGCAATTCCATTTATCCTCGTCCTGCTTCTTCCTCACGGGCTTTCGCTTCCCCATCACGTAGAGTCCCTTCTTGGCACGGGTGAAGGCCACGTAGAGAAGATTGAGGTTGTCTACCACAACCTGCTGGTGCTCAGTCTCGTAGTCGTAGGCGTAGATGCTCTCCAAGAGCCTTGATTGGAATTTCACCGGCACCTTCACCAACTCCGTGTAGGGCTTCTCTTTAGGCGTGGTCCACAGCGTGTTGTCATAGCGTTCCAACACCCAGTCGCAATAGGGTATGATGACATGGCCAAACTCCAGCCCCTTGCTCTGGTGGATGGTGAGCAGGCGTATGCCATCGCTCTCCGAGCCTGTGATGCTCTTCGAGCAGAGCGACTCGTCCCAAAGGCGCAGGAAGTCGGCCACGTTGCCCGGGTTGTCCTGCACATAGCGGGAGAGCTGGTCGCTCAGGCAGCACAAGTAGGCCGTCTGGCTGTCCCAGTCGTTGAGTCCAAACACGCTCCTTATCTCCTCCACCATGTCGACGAGCGGCATGACCGAGGTGCGCCCAAGGTTGTTGTAGAAGCCCCTCGGTAGGAACGACACCAAATGTTCGAAATACACCTCCATTCCGCCAGTCTCTCCCCTGTTTTCCACCACTGGCATGGCCATCTGGCTCAAGTCGTCCTCATTCCCACACCGGAAGCGCTGGTACAAATGGGCCAACAAGGCCACATAATAAATGTCTCCCGGATTGGCTACCACCCTTAGTGCGGTGACAATCAGGTTCACCGCCGGCGAGGCCTGCAGCTGGTAGGCCTCGTCGGAGACCATCTTCACAGGATTGTCGGGCAAGCTCATGAAATAGTCCACGATGTGGGAAATCTCCGACCGCGAGCGGGAGAGGATGGCGATGTCCTTCAGCTCCACACGCTGCTGGTCCACGAGCTGGTTAATGGTCCGCCTGAGCATTTCCAGTATCCTGTCGTCGTAGCTCTCTCCATCATCGGTCTTCTCGGGAATGAGGTCAATTTCCACACGTCCCTCCGCGGGCCGCCATTCCGGCACCTCCTGCGACAGGCCGTCGTAGGCTTTCTCTATCTCTCCCGCCTGACCCACCAAACTCTTGCACGCTGCCGCCGGCACGCTGCCGCGAAGTCCATCGGCCTCGCCCCTCAGCCGCTCGGCCTCCGCACGGTTGGCAAACTCGAAGAAAGAGTTGTTGAACACCACAACATTCCGGCTCGACCTGTAGTTGACCTTCATGGGCTGGGCGTTGAGCTCGCCGGGATTGAATTCCCCCTCAATGCTGTTGAGCAGTTTCCAGTCGCCGTCGCGCCAGCGGTAGATGCTCTGCTTCACGTCGCCCACAATGAGGTTTTGCGAGATTCCATCGTCATCCTTCGGAGCCTTGGCCATGCTCTCGCCGAGAAGCACCTTGAAGTTCTTCCATTGTATTCGGCTCGTGTCCTGGAACTCGTCTATCATGATGTGCTGTATCTGGGCGCCAATCTTCTCATAGACGAAGGGCGAGTCCGACTGCTTGATCATCCCGGCCAAGAGGGTCTGGGTGTTGGAGAGCAGAAACCTGCTCAGTTCCTTGTTCCTCTTGTCCACGCTCTCGTCGATATAGCGCAACAGTCGTATCTTATAGAGGTTCTGCAGGGTGAACAAGGCCGAATAGTAGCTTCGGGCGTATTCCTTTCGGGTGCGCTCGCTCTTCTGCGCCAGGGCTGAAAGCTCCTCCCCGGCCGCGGTGAGCCCCTTGGCGCCCAGCCACGCCTCAGGATGTTCCATGGCCTCCAAGAATCGCTTGCCCAACAGCTCGGAGTCGGTATAGGCTCCATTGCCCAACTTCTTGAAGTAGGTCCAAGCACCCGAGCCCTTGAACTTGAAGTCGTCGGTCTTGAGGCCATACTTGTCGACTATGGCGTGGAACTCGTCAGCAATCCCCTTGAAGTGGTCCTCCGCGGTTTTCCTGATGGCGAACAGGGTGCTGCTGATGTCTTTGAAGAAGTCTGGGGCGGAGAACCTCCTGTCCATCTCCTCCCGGTTGTCCTTGAAGTCGTCCTTGAAGATGTTCATCCCAAACGACTTCAGTTCACTGATGACATTCCACGACTTGTCATCGGCCATGTTCTGATTGATGAACTCCATGATCCATTTCAGTACCTTGTCGTTGGCATGGAGCGACTCTATCATCCTGTCGACCGACTCTTCCTCCACCTGCCTGTCATTCAGTTCCACACGCAGGTTGGCGTTGAGCCCCAACTCCCTGGCGAGGTTTCTCAGCACACTTTGGAAAAAGGAGTCGATGGTCTCCACGCGGAAATACTGGTAGTTGTGTAGAATCAGCATCAGCGCGGTCTGCGACCTGGCTCTAATGGTCTTCTCATCGAAAGAGGTGTCGTCCATGATTGCCCTTAGATAGTCGTCCGACGGTGGCAGGCTCTTGGCCAAACCGTAGAGCTGTCCGAGGATGCGCATCTTCATCTCTTCAGTGGCCTTGTTGGTGAAGGTCACGGCAAGGATGTTGCGAAAGCCCATCGGATTTTGGATGAGAAGCTTGATATATTCCACGGCCAAACGGAAGGTCTTTCCGCTTCCCGCACTTGCACGGTATATTGTAAGGGATTGAATCATAAGGTTATAGTATTATCCTTCTCAATAGTTTCTTCATACAAGGACGAAAGAGGGCCAATCGGGTTTTCCACCTCGATTGGCCCTCCTCTCCCATTACTTTTGGAGCAGCTTCTCAGCCATTCCCTTGGCGGCCCTGCGGCCGTCGCCCATGGCGAGAATCACTGTGGCACCGCCGCGCACGATGTCGCCGCCGGCATAGATTTCACCGCGGCTCGATTGCATGTTCTCGTCGACCACTATCGTATTCTTGCGTCCCAACTCCAGTCCGGAAACCGACTTGGGCACCAATGGGTTGGGACTCACGCCAACAGCCACGACCACCTGGTCGCAATCCTTCGTGAGGGTCTCACCCGTGGGCACGGGACGGCGGCGGCCTGAGGCATCAGGCTCGCCCAACTCCATCACGTCGAGCACCGCTGCCCTTACCGCGCCATTCTCATCAACAAGATATTCCTTGGGATTATGGAGAGTGAGGAATCGGATGCCCTCTTCCTTGGCGTGCTTCACCTCTTCCAAACGAGCTGGCATCTCTGCCTCTGAGCGGCGGTAGACCAGCGTCACGTCGGCTCCCAAGCGCTTGGCGGTGCGGCAGGAGTCCATGGCCGTGTTGCCACCACCTACCACAATCACCTTCTTGCCCAAGTTGATGGGCGTGTCGGTCTCTGGGTTGGCTGCGTCCATCAAGTTGATTCGGGTGAGATACTCGTTGCTCGACATGATGTTGATGGCGTTCTCACCGGGAATGCCCATGAAGTTGGGCAGTCCAGCTCCAGAACCCACAAACACGCCCTTGAAGCCTTGCTCCTCCAGCTCCTCTATGGAGATGGTCTTGCCCACGATGCAGTCGGTCTGGAAGTGGACACCCATCTTGCGCAGGTTGTCTATCTCCACATCCACAATGTGGTTGGGCAGACGAAACTCAGGAATGCCGTAGCGCAGCACTCCGCCCACCTCGTGGAGAGCCTCGAAGACATACACTTCAAATCCTCGCTTCACCATGTCGCCGGCAAAGCTCAGGCCAGCGGGGCCAGAGCCCACCACGGCCACCTTGATGCCATTGCCGGGGGCACAGGCAGGGAGCTGGGCTTGCCCGCTCTCCCGCTCAAAGTCGGCGGCAAAACGCTCCAAATAGCCTATGGCCACGGCCTTCTCGCCCATCTTCAGATGGATGCACTTGCTCTCGCACTGCTTCTCCTGTGGACATACGCGGCCACAGATGGCGGGCAGAGCCGAGGTCTGCTTCAGCACAGCGGCTGCGCCCAAAATGTTGCCCCGCTCGATGTTCTTCACAAAAGAGGGTATGTTGATGTTGACGGGACAGCCCTCCACGCAGGTGGGCTTGCCGCAGTCGAGGCAGCGCTTTGCCTCAGTCATGGCCTGCTCCCTCGTAAGCCCCTTGTTGACCTCTTCCAATCGGGTAGTGGCCCTGTATGCAGGATCCAACTCGGGCATGACCACTCGCTCTATGGCCTTGCGATCCTTAGGCTTCAAGGCAGCCCTCAGCTCCTGGCGCCAGGGTGCGTTGCGGTCGGTCAGCGACTCCTCGTCCTCCCCTTGGGTCTCGGGCTTTCCCGATGTGTCTTGCCGCTCCCTCTGCTCCACACGCTCTTCGGCCATTGGCTGGGGCAGATGCTCCGCATAGTGGTCCATCTCCTCACGCTCCACGCGCTTGAAAGTTCCCATGCGCTTGAACATTTCGTCCCAGTCCACCTGGTCACCGTCAAACTCTGGACCATCGATGCACACAAATTTCGTCTTTCCACCTATCGTAAGTCGGCAGGCTCCGCACATTCCGGTGCCGTCCACCATGATGGTGTTCAGCGAAACGTCGTTGGGGATTCCATATTTATGGGCCATCAACGAGCAGAACTTCATCATTATGGGAGGACCGATGGCCAGCACCTTGTCGACATGCTCACGGTTGATCACCTCTTCCATGCCAACGGTGACGACTCCTTTCTTGCCCCAGCTTCCGTCGTCGGTCATGATGATGACTTCATCACTGTATTCCTTCACATCATCCACCATGATGACAAGTTCCTTTGTGCGTCCTGCCAAGACAGAGACCACTCTGTTGCCGGCTTTTTTCAAGGCGGTGAGGATGGGAAGAATAGCGGCTATGCCGATGCCGCCTCCGGCGCAGAGCACGGTGCCGTAGTTCTCGATTCTCGACGGAGTGCCGAGTGGCCCCACAATGTCGTGCACCCCCTCGCCCACCGACAGGCGGCAGAGTTTGGTCGACGACAGACCCACCTCCTGAACCACCAAGGTCAAGGTTCCCCTCTCGGGATCACTCTTGGCTATGGTGTAAGGCACGCGCTCACTCTTGCTGTCTACACGAATGATGATGAAGTTGCCCGGGCGGCAGCTTCTCGCAATCAGCGGCGCTTCCACCTCAAGGCAGAAAACCTTCTCGCTGAATTGTTGCTTGCTTACGATTTTGTACATACTTAGGTCTTTTTTTGATGCAAGATGCATGTATGCACGATGCATGATTTCTTAGAAATGATTTAAGGATAAAATAGTTACTTTGGTGGTGATTCGTTAAATGCATGGCACACGTGGCGCGAAGCATTCTATAGATTGGCGTCCTGAGGGATGCCTTGTATGGATATAGAGTCAAGAGGACACCTCTGCCCTCTTGACTCTCAGGTGACTAAAAGTTCTTGTCGTCGAGCATCTCAAAGCCGCAGTAAGGCACGAGTGCTTTCGGCACGCGGATACCCTCGGGGGTCTGGTTGTCCTCCATGATTGCCGCCACGATGCGGGGCAGGGCCAAGGCGGAGCCGTTGAGGGTGTGGCAGAGTTCAATCTTCTTGTCGTCGGCATGGCGATAACGGCAATGCAGGCGATTGGCTTGGTAGCTCTCAAAATTAGACACCGAGCTTACCTCAAGCCAGCGCTTCTGGGCTGCGCTCCACACCTCAAAGTCGTAGCAGATGGCTGAGGTGAAACTCATGTCGCCACCGCACAGGCGGAGTATGTGATAGGGAAGCTCAAGCTTCTGGCAAAGGCCCTCCACATGGTCGAGCATCTCCTTTAGGCTGTCGTAGCTGTGCTCTGGAGTGTCAATGCGCACAAGCTCCACCTTATCGAACTGATGCAAGCGGTTCAGGCCTCTCACGTCCTTGCCGTAGCTTCCAGCCTCGCGTCTGAAACAGGCCGAATAGGCGCAGCGCTTGATGGGCAGGTCCTTCTCGTCAAGGATCTCGTCGCGAAAGAGATTGGTCACAGGCACCTCGGCCGTTGGGATCAGGTAGAGGTCGTCGAGATTGCAGTGGTACATCTGGCCTTCCTTGTCTGGGAGTTGCCCAGTGCCAAGGCCAGAGGCTTGGTTGACCACAAAAGGCGGCTGTATCTCCAGATAGCCGCTCTTGCGGGCCTCGTCGAGGAAGAAAGCCTCAAGGGCGCGCTGGAAACGAGCCATCTTGCCAATGTATACGGGGAATCCGGCTCCGGTAATCTTCACGCCAAGGTCAAAGTCCACAAGATTGTACTTCTTGCAGAGATCCCAGTGGCAAAGGGCGTCATCGCCCAAATTGGGTTTCTCTCCCCCCTCCTTCACCACCACGTTGTCGGAGGCGTCCTTACCCTCGGGGACATCATCGTTGGGCACGTTGGGAATGGTCAGCAGCAGCTCGGTCATATCGTTCTGAGCCTGCTCCATCTGGGCCTGCAGTTCCTTGTCGGAGGCCTTCAAGTCGGCCACCTGTTGCTTTATCGCATCGGCTTCGTCCTTCTTGCCGCTCTTCATCAGACCGCCAATCTGCTTCGACAGCTGATTCTGCTGTTGCTTGTTGGCATCCAACTTCTGCTGGGCTTCGCGACGTTGCCTGTCAAAATCCAAAACCTTTTCGATAGCCTCACGGGCACCATCAAAATGCTTCTTCTCCAGGCCTTTGATGACATGTTCCGTGTCTTCGCTGATTAGTTTCAATGTTAGCATGTTGATAAAAACTTTTAGAATTGCTTATTTCTTCGCAAAAATACAAAAAAGATTGTATATCATACCGAGAAAAGGGGAAAAAATTGCCAGCCGACAACGAATTATTCCTCTTCAGTCACCAAACAACGGGCTTTCTCCATCGCAATTGCGTCATTTCCTACGCCAAACCTGCTCAAAGGCTGCGCTCGTCAGCTTGTAGCTTGAAATTCTGTATGGCGTTATCCGCTTTTCCGATTGCCAATCGCCACTGCATGAAGGACGGCATTCCCGTTCCATTCCTCTCTTCCAAGAATGTCATCCAAGCAGAATACAGCGAGACATGAGAAAAGGCCTTGAAACTCAGTGAGCTTCAAGGCCTTGACGGTATCAGTCGTGAGAATTGAGTTCTGCTGTCCTAACCCTCGACAGAGTCTCGGGCGACATCTGCAAGTAGTTGGCAATATACACCAAAGGAGCGCGCAGGACCACCTGCGGGCTGAGCTTGCACATTTTCCTGTAGCGGCTCTGCGCCGACTCGAATCTCACCAAGTCGGCATGAACCTGAGAGATAATCAGGCTCTCCTCCAATATCTTACGATAGAGCATCTGAATGTTCACGTTGGTGATGGCTATCTGCTCCAACTGCGCCTTGGGCAGGGCAAAGACCGAGGACGGCTCCAGGGCTTCCACCTGCAGCGAGGATGGCTCCTCCTTGAACAGACTCTCAATGCACATGAAGATGGTGTGGTCCTCGCCAAGATGCTCTGTCACTTCCTTGCCGTTCTTGTAATAGAACTGGCGGATGAGTCCGCGGTCGAGATAGTAGATGTTTCTACAGACTTCGCCCTCCTTGAGAATCATCTCGCCCTTGGCAAAATGCATCGGGACAATGATACTCTCAAGGGTGTCCAGCTCCTGATGGGTCATAGTACTGTATTTCCGAGCCAATTCCCGGGCGATGTCTCGTGTTGAAGATTCTGGTATTTTCATTGTCTTTCCTCCTTACACCTTATTATTAAGTGGATGAAAAATTAGTCCAACTTGAGGACGGCAAGGAAAGCCTTTTGCGGCACCTGCACGTTGCCGATCTGCTTCATGCGCTTCTTGCCTTTCTTCTGCTTTTCCAAGAGTTTCCGCTTACGGCTCACATCGCCGCCATAGCATTTGGCGAGCACATCCTTGCGCACCTGTTTCACGGTCTCCCTGGCAATGATCTTGGCTCCGATGGCCGCCTGGATGGCGATGTCGAACTGCTGGCGTGGAATCAGATCCTTCAGTTTCTCGCACATTCTCCTTCCCATTGACACGGCATTGTCCTGATGGGTGAGCGTCGAAAGGGCATCCACTGGCTCGCCATTGAGCAGGATGTCGAGTTTGGCCAGTTTCGAAGGCCTATAGGAATCCAGATGGTAGTCGAATGAGGCGTAGCCCTTCGAGATGCTCTTGAGCTTGTCGTAGAAGTCTATCACAATCTCGCCCAACGGCAAGAAGAAGTGCAGCTCCACTCGGTTGCCGCTCACATATTCCTGGTTGATGAGTTCGCCCCGCTTGTCCAGACACAGGGTCATAATGGGGCCGATGAATTGTGTGGACGTGATGATGGTGGCTCGGATGTAGGGCTCCTCGATGTGGTCGATGAGTGTCTGGTCGGGCAGTCCCGACGGATTGTGCACCTCCTTCACGTTGCCCTGTTTGTCGTACACCCTATACGAGACGTTGGGCACGGTTGTGATGACATCCATGTTGAACTCACGGTCGAGCCGCTCCTGAATGATTTCCATGTGGAGCAGACCAAGGAATCCACAGCGGAAGCCAAATCCCAAAGCCACACTGCTTTCCGGCTGGAAGGTCAACGACGCGTCATTGAGCTGCAGCTTCTCCAAGGAGGCACGCAGATTCTCGTATTCCGAAGGGTCTATTGGATAGACTCCAGCGAAAACCATCGGCTTCACTTCCTCAAAACCCTCGATGGCTTTGTCGCAGGAACAGTCCACGTGGGTGATGGTGTCGCCCACCTTCACTTCCGTGGCGGTCTTGATGCCACTCACGATATAGCCCACCTCGCCGCTGGACAACTGGCTGCGGGGAATCATGTCCATGCGCAGCACACCCACTTCGTCAGCCGTATACTCCTCGCCGGTATTGAAGAACTTCACCTTGTCGCCCTTCTTGATGCATCCGTTCAACACCTTGCAGAGTACAATCACACCCCGGAAGCTGTTGAAGATGGAATCAAAAATCAACGCCTGAAGGGGTTTCCTTGGGTCGCCTTTCGGCGGGTCGATGCGGTTGACAACAGCCTCAAGAATCTCATCCACTCCCTCACCAGTCTTGCCCGATGCGCGAATGATCTCGTCGCGCCCACAGCCCAACAAGTCGACGATTTCATCCTCCACCTCGTCCGGCATGGCCTGGGGCATATCTATCTTGTTGATTACGGGGATGATGGTCAAGTCATGGTCTATGGCCATGTAGAGGTTGGATATTGTCTGGGCCTGCACGCCCTGCGTGGCGTCCACCACAAGCAGGGCGCCCTCACAGGCAGCGATGCTTCTCGACACCTCGTAGGAGAAATCAACGTGTCCCGGAGTGTCTATCAAGTTGAGTGTATATTTCTTGCCGTCCTTGGAGGTGTAGTCCATCTCTATGGCGTGGCTCTTGATGGTGATGCCGCGCTCACGCTCCAAATCCATGTCGTCCAACATCTGGCCCTCCGTAATCTGTATCGTATGGGTACGTTCCAGCAGGCGGTCGGCCAATGTTGACTTACCGTGGTCGATATGGGCGATGATGCAGAAATTCCTTATATTCTCCATGTTTTTTCTATTGAATTGCAAATATAGTAATTTTTTCGCAATGGGACATTATCTTCGCTCAAAAATAAATCCTTGCACGAAAAAATCAATGCCTTTGAATTGTCACGCGGCATTATCTTCGGCCCGACGCCCACAAACCAAACGCCTGCCATAGCAACAAGCTACGGCAGGCGTTTGTCTGCAAAGGTAGGAAGGCACGGCCTTACTCCTCTCCCTCCAAAGGCTTCATATTGGTGTAGACATTCTGCACGTCGTCAAACTCCTCAAGCCGCTCCACCATCTTGTCGATGGTCTCGCGCTCTTCGGGGGTGACATCCTTCAAGTCGGTGGGGATGCGGGTGAACTCTGCACTCGTAATCTCGTAGCCGTTGTCCTCTAGGAACTTCTGAATGTCACCAAAACTCGTGGGTTCACCGTAGATGGTGATTTCGCCCTCCTCGTCATCCACATCGTACTCGTCGTCCACGCCGTAGTCGATGAGGCTGAGGATGAGGTCGTCCATGTCCATACCTTCTTTCTTCTTGAAAGTGAACACGCACTTGTGGTCGAACAGGAAGCTCAGAGAGCCCTGTGTGCCAAGGTTGCCATTGAACTTGTTGAACACCGAGCGCACATCGGCAACGGTGCGTGTGGTGTTGTCAGTCAGCGCGTCGACGAAGATGGCCACTCCGTGAGGACCGTATCCCTCGTAGGGCACCTCCTTGTACTCGCTCTGGTCCTTGCCCATGGCGTTCTTGATGGCACGGGTGATATTGTCCTTCGGCATGTTCTCGCGCTTGCAAGTGGCGATGATGGCACGCAGACGAGGGTTGTTCTCGGGCTCCGGGCCGCCAGCCTTCACGGCGATGGCTATCTCTTTACCTAACTTAGTGAACGTTCTGGCCATGTGGCCCCATCTTTTCAGCTTTGTAGCCTTACGATATTCAAATGCTCTTCCCATTGGAGAATGATTATTATTTTTTTGTTGATTTATATTATCTGAGTTGTGCTCCCAACTTGTTGGTCAGATTGGCAATGAGCTTCTTCATCACTGCGTCTATGGCCTTGTCGTTGAGCGTGCGGTTATCGTCCTGAATGATGAAGTTCACAGCATAGCTCTTCTTGCCTGCTGGCAGGTTCTTGCCCTCGTAGACATCGAACAGCTCCACATTCTTCAAGAGTTTCTTCTCTGTCTGATAGGCTATCTTCTCTATCTCGGCAAACTCCACGCCCTTGTCAACGAGCAGGGCCAAGTCGCGGCTCACTTGCGGGAACTTTGAGATTTCTTTGTATTCAATCTTGTGCTTGCGCACGAGCCGCATCAGTTCTGTCCAATTCAAGTCGGCAAAGAACACGGGCTGCCCAATGCCACAG
This sequence comes from Bacteroidales bacterium, assembly GCA_004558865.1. Lineage (GTDB taxonomy): Bacteria > Bacteroidota > Bacteroidia > Bacteroidales > Bacteroidaceae > Prevotella. The sequence goes on along the minus strand of SFCY01000001.1, from coordinate 46,983 downwards.
GTTTTCAGCACCCCTGCGGCCAGCACACCATATTCGGCTATCAGCTTGCCCCCACGGGTCTTGATACTGCGGGAGTGGGAGAAGATGTTGTTGTCGCCATTCTCCTCCACCACTTCACCCGTGGTCACTCCCACACGCCGAAGCACGTTGAGCAAATAGGCCTTGAGCTCGTAGACGCTCGATTCCTCATCGGCATGGATCCATGAACCTTGCACACGGTTGCCTGTCACCCACATTCCCAAATGATACTGCTGTCTGTAGGCCTTGATGGGCGACTCCTCTGTGCGGCTCTCCGCATCAAACATGTAGGTGTTGCCCAACTCGAAGAACTTTAGGTTTTGGCTCTTGCGGTTCACATTGCGCGCTATGCTCTCCAGTCCGCCGAAGAGAATCGACTGGCGCATCACCCCCAAGTCTGCGCTCAGGGGATTCATCACGTTCACGGTCTTTGCCCAGGGATAGGCATTCAGCTTATCTTCATCATAATAGGCCACGCGGGAGAGCGAGTTGTTGAGGATTTCGTTGAATCCCTCGCCCACAAGCTGCTCGCTCACAGTGTTTTCCATCTTGTGCTCCAAATCTTCCTCTCCCTTCACGGTGAGCGACGACTTCAGCATGGTGGGAATTTCTATATTATTGTATCCGTAGATGCGGAGTATGTCTTCCACAACGTCGCACGGACGCTGCACATCCACGCGATAAGCGGGCACTTCCAAGTCAACGCCCTCAGCGTCCTCCTTGAGAATCTTCATCTCTAAGCTCATGGCAATGCTCTTGATGGTCTGAGCGCCGAGCCGCTTGCCTATCAGGCGGTCGCAGTATTCATATTCCAACCTTACATTGAAGTTGGGCATGGGCTGTGGATAAACGTCCCTAATCTGCATGCTCACCTTTCCTCCAGCAAGCTCGCGGCAGAGGATGGCGGCCTGCTTCAGCGCATAGATCGTGCCATTGGGGTCCACGCCACGCTCAAAGCGGTAGCTGGCATCGGTGGAAAGTCCATGACGGCGCGCACTCTTGCGGATCCAAGTGGGATGGAAGTAGGCGCTCTCCAAGACAACGTTCCTCGTTGTCTCGTAAGTGCCGCTTCCTTTTCCTCCAAAGATTCCGGCAATGCACATGGGTTCCTCAGCATTGCAGATGCTGAGGTCATGCTCGCCCAATATGTGGTCTTCGCCGTCGAGGGTCGTGAAGTGGGTACCCTCGGGCTGCGTGCGCACCACGATGCGGTGGCCTTTCACCATGTCGGCATCGAAGCAATGCATCGGCTGCCCATAGGCCAACATGATGTAATTGGTGATGTCGACGATATTGTTGATGGGGCGCAAGCCCACCACGCGCAGTTTCTCCTGCAGCCATTCCGGGCTCTCCCTCACGTCGCAGTCGGTGACGCTCAGACATGCATAACGCTTGCAGGCCTCCGTGTTCTCTATTTCCACGTCGATGGGAAGGTCCTCGTTGTCGACCACAAACTTGCTGCAGTCGGGTCTGTGCAGTCGGGTCTCATAGCCATTCTGCTTCAGCCAGGCGTAGAGGTCGCGCGCCACTCCATAGTGGCTCAAGGCATCGGCGCGGTTGGCGGTAAGATCTATTTCTATCACCCAGTCGCTCTCCAAATGGTAATATTCAGCGGCCGGCTGCCCAACAGGGGCGTCGTCGGGCAGAACGATGATGCCATCATGGCTCGTACCCACGCCTATCTCATCCTCGGCACAAATCATGCCCAGCGACTCCACGCCGCGAAGCTTCGACTTTTTGATGGTGAACTCTTTGTCGCCATCATACAGAACACAGCCCAAATCGGCTACGATGACCTTCTGACCTGCAGCCACATTGGGTGCGCCGCACACAATCTGCTGCGGCTCGCCTTTGCCAAGGTCTACTGTAGTGATGTGGAGATGGTCTGAATTGGGATGCGGCACACAAGTGAGAACCTTGCCGACGTACAATCCTTTCAGTCCGCCCTTGACAGACTGCACTTCCTCAAGAGAGTCAACTTCAAGCCCCGTAGAGGTCAACGCGTCTGCTGTCTGCTGGGGAGTCAAATCGAAGTCAACGTATTCTTTAAGCCATTTATAAGAAACTTTCATTGCAATGTATTAAGTAATCTATAGAAAGACATGCAAAAGTACAAAAAAAATTGTTAGCCCACAATTTTTCGAGCCGTTTTCTACCAAAACCGCTCTGTTTGGCCTCTCTGTCCCAATAAAACATCAGCTCCCCACAAAGCCTCACCAACATTCCCTGCTGTCTATGCATGTTCCGTCCTCATGTCGGACACGGTTCATACGCCGGGATGAAGGAGGGGGCATGGAGAAAACAGAAAATTGCCGCAACTTTATTGAAGTTGCGGCAACTGAACTTATTACCTTGGTTGCGCTCCCGCAATCGGAAACCAGTCAACCATTGTGCGCCCTTAGGGGCTCGAACCCTAGACCCACTGATTAAGAGTCAGTTGCTCTACCAACTGAGCTAAGGGCGCAGCAATAGAAATGAATGAGGCTTGTGCCTTGTGCGCCCTTAGGGGCTCGAACCCTAGACCCACTGATTAAGAGTCAGTTGCTCTACCAACTGAGCTAAGGGCGCATTCACAATCCTGAAAAAATCGGGAAGCGTTTCATTTCTGAATTGCGGGTGCAAAGGTATATACTTTTTCGCAAACTGCCAAACGATTTGCAGTTTTTTTCTGAAAAAAGTTTGTGGCTCTCTCTTGTAGGCTGAAGTCTACCCCTCCCACACATTATATAATAAGGAAAGAGAGCACAAGAGCAGCAAGTGGGATTCGCGACCTAACATTCGGCTGAAGAAGCCAACGTCCTACCTCCCGAGCTGTTTTTCTGGCGCAGCTGATATTTCCCGGTTTCACAGTAAGAGAAATCCGAAATAACCTGTGTACCGTTTGAGGCGAAAGAGTAACCTTTGCACACGGAACAATATGACACGGTTCTGTTACCCACAACTGCGTCAGCCCCAATTGTTCTGCCCTTTTCAGATGGAAAAGGGATAGGAATTACCTCTATCCGGGGGTGATTGCTGGCCACGCTTTAGCAAAAACTGGACAATACGAAACGAAACAACATGTCCGCCCCACGGAAAACATCCAGTGTACCGTTTTTCTGCAATGCTGGGAAATTTCTGCAATTTTTCTGCAATTCCGGCATCCACAAGTGAAACAAAAATGATGATTGTAATATAGCCGTATTTGAGGAGAACTATTAAGCAGACTCAAAACCTCTTCATCTACGTAATGTCCATAAGGTGTTGCGTTTGAGCGGAATACGGGAGTCGAACCCGCCTCCCAGGCTTGGGAAGCCCGTGCACTACCGATGTGCTAATTCCGCCTCAAGCCTTGAGCCGATAGGGGGACTCGAACCCCCGACCCACGCATTACGAATGCGTTGCTCTACCAACTGAGCCATATCGGCATTGTCTGAAAGACGGGTGCAAAAGTAATCGTTTTTTTTCAAACCACCAAATTTTCTCCCTTTCTTTTTGCCGTTTTAGTGAGATTTCGTAACTTTGCGCGACTCCCCGGCCAAATCAAGGGGTAAAAACAACGAATGGAAAAGAACAAGAAAGACTTCAAACTGACCGAAGAGGGACAATATATAGAGGTAAGGGGCGCAAGGGTGAACAACCTGAAAAACATCAGCCTCGCCCTGCCACGCAACAAATTGATTGCCATCACTGGCGTATCGGGCTCCGGAAAGAGCTCACTGGCCTTCGACACACTCTATGCTGAGGGGCAGCGGCGCTATGTGGAGAGCCTCTCGGCCTACGCCCGACAATTTCTCGGACGGATGAGCAAGCCCGAATGCGACTTCATCAAGGGGCTGCCGCCCGCCATCGCCATCGAGCAGAGGGTGGTGGCACGCAACCCGCGCTCGACGGTTGGCACATCAACGGAAATCTACGAATATCTGAGGCTTCTCTTCGCACGCATCGGCCACACTTTCTCGCCAGTCAGCGGAGAGGAGGTGAAAAAACACTCGACCGAGGACATCGTGAACTGTGCCGCCCAATATTCCAACGGAACAAAGTTTATGGTGCTCGCACCCCTGCGCGTGGGCAAGGGACGCACGCTCACCGAACAGCTTGAGACAGAGCTGCAGCAGGGCTACACCCGCCTCTGTGCCGACAACAAGGTTGTCAGCATCTCCGAGGCAGAGGATATGGCCACCAATGGCGAGCTCAACGAGGAAAGGACGAGGCTCTTCTTGGTTATCGACCGCATGTCGGTAAGCGACGAGAAGGATGCCATCAGCCGCCTCATCGACTCCGCCGAGACGGCATTCTATGAGGGCGACGGCGAATGCCGGCTGGTCTTCCTGCCTTCAAACATCGTCTACGACTTCTCACAGCGCTTTGAGGCCGACGGCATCAAGTTTGAGGAGCCCAACGACAACATGTTCTCATTCAACTCCCCCATTGGCGCCTGCCCCACCTGCGAGGGTTTTGGCAGCATCATCGGCATCGACGAGAAGCTGGTGATACCCAACACCTCGCTCAGTGTGGCCGACGGCTGCGTGCAGTGCTGGCACGGCGAGCGGATGGGGGTGTGGCAACAGGAGTTCTGCCGCAGAGCCCAGCACGACAACTTCCCGATATTCAAGCCCTACTATGAATTGACGCAGGAGCAGAAAGACCAGCTCTGGCATGGCCTGCCCTCGGAGCGCGACAGCGACATACACGACAAGATCTGCATCGACACCTTCTTCCAGATGGTGAAGGAGAACCAATACAAGATTCAATACCGCGTGATGATGAGCCGCTACAGGGGAAAGACCATCTGTCCCGACTGCCATGGCACGCGACTGAGAAAGGAGGCCACGTGGGTGAAAGTGGGCGGACGAAGCATCACAGACTTGGTGCAGATGCCCGTGGGCGAGCTGAAAACCTGGTTTGACCACTTGCAACTCAACGCCCATGATGCAGAAGTGGCAAAGAGACTGCTGGTGGAAATCAACAACCGCCTCGCCTTCCTCAATGAAGTGGGATTAGGCTACCTCACACTCAACCGACAGTCGAACACCCTCTCGGGCGGAGAGAGCCAACGCATCAGCCTGACCACATCCTTGGGCTCCTCTCTCGTGGGTTCGCTCTATATCCTCGACGAGCCGAGCATCGGCCTCCACAGCCGCGACACCAACCGACTGATAGGCGTGCTGAAGGAACTGCGCGACTTGGGCAACACCGTGGTCGTGGTTGAACACGACGAGGAGATCATGCGTGCCGCCGACTGGATTGTCGACGTTGGGCCTGATGCAGGACGCTTGGGCGGCGAGATTGTCTACGAGGGTTCCGTACCCGACATCCACAAGGACGCGGGAGCCAACGAGGCTCTGTTGGAGAAATACCCACGCTCACACACCATCCAGTTTCTCACCCACGCCGAGACCATTGCCCTGCCCACAAGCCGGCGCGCATGGAACCGCAGCATCAAGCTCTCCGGTTGCCGCATGAACAACCTCAAGGGAATAGACGTGGAGTTCCCACTCAATGTGCTGACGGTGGTAACGGGCGTGAGCGGATCAGGCAAGTCGTCGCTCGTCAAGGGCATCCTCTACCCTGCCCTCAAGCGGCATCTCGACGAGGTTTGCGACGCCCCGGGCGAATACACCTCAATGGGCGGCGACTGGCAGAGCATCAGCCACGTGGAGTTTGTCGACCAAAACCCGATCGGCAAGTCATCACGCTCCAATCCGGCCACCTACCTCAAGGCCTACGACGCCATACGCCAGCTCTTCGCCGACCAGCCTCTTGCCAAGCAGTTGGGCTTCACGCCACAATACTTCTCGTTCAACGCTGAGGGCGGACGCTGTGAGGAATGCAAGGGCGCGGGAGTGATCACCGTAGAAATGCAGTTCATGGCCGACCTGACGCTCACCTGTGAGGCTTGCCACGGCATGCGCTTCAAACACGATGTGCTGGAAGTGAGATTCGAGGGCAAGAACATCAACGACGTGCTCAATATGACCGTATCGGAAGCTGTCAGCTTCTTTGCCCAACATGGACAAACGGCCATCGTAAACAGGCTCAAGCCCTTGGAGGAGGTTGGACTGGGATACATCAAATTGGGACAAAACTCCTCCACCCTCTCCGGCGGTGAGAACCAACGCGTGAAGCTGGCCTATTTCATCGGACAGGAGCGGCAGGAGCCTACCCTCTTCATTTTCGACGAACCCACTACGGGACTTCACTTCCACGACATCCAGCGACTGCTCCACGCCTTCGACGCGCTCTTGGAGCGAGGCCACAGCATCATCGTCATTGAACACAACTTGGATGTCATCAAGATGGCTGACCACATCATCGACTTAGGTCCCGACGGAGGTGACAAGGGCGGCCAATTGGTCTATGCGGGCAAGCCGGAAGGAATAGTAGGCTGCAAGGAGAGCTTCACGGGGCAATTCCTCAAGGACAAGTTGAGCGGATTGTAGAGGCAGAAGCCATTCGGCCATACTCTTGAAATCTTTGCATTGTCCAATCCTATTAGGTCATTGACACACAACAACCATAAAGGTACACTTCCCGATGGGGAGGTGTACCTTTATGGTTGCTGGGCGTCCACATACGTATGGTGAGGTCTCAGAAGCCAAGCTGCCTGTAGGCTTGGGCCAATTGGTCCATCCCCTGCTTCACGATGACCCGTGGCTCGCCCACGTTCAACCGCATGAAGCCCTCGCCGCCGGGGCCGAACATCTCACCGTCGTTGAGCGCCAGATGGGCCTTGTCGATGAAGAAGTCGAGAAGCCCGGCATGGGTGAGCTGCAGATCGCGGCAGTTGAGCCAAACCAAGAATGAGGCCTGCGGGCGAAGTGGACGAATCTTGGGCATGTTCTCCCTGCAATAGTCCTCCACAAACCTAACGTTGCCCTCCACATAGTCGAGCATCTGCCGCCGCCACTCCTCGCCCTTGCGAAAGGCGGCGATGGTGGCGATGTGGGCGAAGATATGGGCCTCGTTCAATTCGTTGGCCTTCAGCCAGGAGAAGAACCTCTTCCTGATGTCGGGATTGGGCACTATGGCATGGCTGGCCACGATACCGGCTATGTTGAAAGTCTTTGATGGAGCCTGGAAGGTGATGCTGCACTGGGCAGCCTCGTCCGACACGCTGGCAAAGGGCAGATACTTGTGGCCAAACAGGGCGAGGTCACAATGGATCTCATCGCTGACCACAAGCAGGTGGCGCTGACAACAGAAGTGGGCCAGCCGGGCCAACGTCTCCTTGTCCCAGCAAACGCCACCCGGGTTGTGGGGATTGCACAGGATGAGCATACGGCACTTGTCATCGCAGACCTGCTCCAAATTGTCGAAGTCGATGTCGTAGTAGCCATCGGCTCTTCTCAGCAGCGGATTCCACACCACCTCACGCCCATTGGCCCGCGACGTGAGGAAGAAGGGATGATAGACGGGCGGCATGACGATAACTTTCTCGTCGGGCTTGACGAAGATGTTGACCACCATGCCAATGCCTTTTACGATTCCCGGGATGAAGCTCAGCCACTCGCGCCTGATTTCCCATCCATGGTGGCTCTGCAGCCAGTCGTGGATGCACGGGAAATAATCAACCGGCTCTACGGTATAGCCGAAGATGGGATGGTCAAGCCGATGCCGCATGGCCTCAACAATGTCGGGACACACGGGGAAATCCATGTCGGCCACCCACAGCGGCAACAGGTCGATGCGCCCCCAGCGGGGCTGGAGCGCCTCATGCATCAAGTCGCCCGATCCGCTACGGTCGATGACGGTATCGAAATCGTATTTTCTCATTGCCGCAGGGATTGTTCAATGTCCTCGAATAAGTCGTCCACACTCTCCAGCCCGACAGACAGACGCACGGTTGTGTCGAGAACGTCCATCTTCCTTTTCATCTCAGGAGTGAAAAGGCCGAAGATGGTACTGGCGGGATGGATGGCAAGCGAGCGGTTGTCAAACAAGTTGGTGGCGCGGTGGATGAGCTGTAGATGGTCGATAAAACGGAAGCACGAGTCCTGGGAGTCCAGGTCGATGCAGATCATGGCTCCTGCCGTGGGGCCGAACTGCCGACGGGCCAGCTCGTGGAATGGATTGTCCTCAAGCCCAACGTAATTCACACGTTTGATTTGGGGCAGGCCCGTGAGCCGTCTGGCCAACTCCAACGCGTTGCTGGATTGAACCCTGTAACGGGCGTCGAGGGTTTCGAGGCCCATGGTCTGCATGAATGCGACCTGTGGAGTCATGTAGGCGCCAAGATTGAAGAGCATCTCTCCCTTCATCCTCGGTCCGAAAGCCGGATTTGTGCCATAGTCGATGACCAGGCCACCCAAGGATGTGGCTCCTCCACTGATGTATTTGGTTGAGCTGACCACCTCTATGTCCACGCCAAGATTTTTTGAAGAGAACTGCGTGAACGGAATCACCGTGGTGTCGGCTACCAAGAAGGTATGCTTTCTGTGGGCCAGTTCGGCCAATGCGCCAAGATCGGCCACCTCCATCTGTGGATTGGTGACAATCTCCAAGAAGATGCAGGCAGTATTTCCATCAACATTCTCCTCCACTTCAGACAAATTGGTCAGGTCGCAGAGTCGTGCCTCCACACCGAAGCGTCCCAAGGTCTCCGTGATGAAAGAGAAAGAATTTCCAAAGAGATGCTTAGAAGTGACGATGTTCTTGCCTTGGCAGGTCAGGGCGAACAATGTGTTGCTGATGGCGGCCATGCCGGAGTTGACGGCGGTCACGCTCTTGGCTCCGGTGAGGGTCTTCACCCTTTCCTCAAAGTTGCCGACGGTGGGATTCTCCACCCGTGAATAGTCGGGTGCGTCGATGCGGCCGCAGAAAGCGTCGCTCATGGTCTTGGCATCCTTGAACTCATAGGCTACGGCATTGTAGACTGGCATGCTCAGTGCGTCGTAGGCATCCTTGCGCTTGTAAGGTACATGAATAGCTTGTGTTTGCTTTCTCATTGATTCATATTTTAGACTATGCAAAGTTACAAAAAAACTCTGTCATAGTTTACAAAACATCATAAATTCCTACGATTTGACTACATTATTCATCTGATTCGACAAAAATGAAGCTTTTCCGCTTTGTTGCCCGTCACGTCCCGAGCCCCCGCCCATCGTCCGTCGTGCATCAGCCCATCGTCCGTCGTGCGCCCTAAGCCCTCCCTTTCGCCTCCGTCATCCGACTCGTCACGTGCGTCAGACTACAGTCTGACGTTCCTCCATCCTCCCCGGCCGCGCCCAAACAAAAAAATGCCTGGCGCTCAATCGTTGAGAGCCAGGCATTTTCCATACGACTATCATATTTTCCTGTTGGTCAGAAGTTGAGTTCCTTGAGAATGTCCGCCATTTTTTGCTTGGTTGTAATGGTCGTTGGGACCAACGGCAGACGCAGCACGTTCTCTATCATCCCCATGTCGTTGAGCAGGGCCTTCACACCGGCGGGGTTGCCGTCGACAAACAGCAGCTTGTAGAGTTCCGTGAAGCAATGGTGAATCTTTCGGGCGGCATCATATTCGCCGTTGAACTCCAAACGAATCATCTTGGAGAATTGGGCTGGGAGTGCGTTGCCGATGACAGAGATTACTCCCACAGCGCCACTCGCCACCATGGAGAAGGTGAGCGCGTCGTCGCCGCTGATGACATTGAAGTTGTCGGGCTTGTTCTTGATGATCTCATCCACCTGCTCCAGACTTCCGCTGGCCTCTTTCACGCCAACAATATTAGGGAAGTCCTTGGCAAGTCGCACGGTGGTCTCCGCCTTCATGTTCACTCCTGTTCGCCCCGGAACGTTGTAGAGTACAAGGGGCAACGGACTTTCCTTGGCTATGGCCTTGAAGTGCTGGTAAAGCCCCTCCTGTGAGGGCTTGTTGTAATAAGGACATATACTCAGAATGCCATCGATGCCCGACCAGTCGGAGTTGCGCATCTCTTCGAGCACCAGGGCGGTGTTGTTTCCTCCACAATATTTCAAGATGGGTATACGGCCTCTCACCACACGCTTCACCAAGTCTGTGATGCTGTTTTTCTCCTCACGTGAGAGACAGGGAGTCTCACCCGTTGTGGCAAGAATGCAGAGAAAGTCCGCGCCATTGTCTATCTGATAATTCAACAAACGCTCCAGCGAGTCATAATCGACAGAGCCATCGGCCTTGAAGGGAGTAATCAAGGCGATGCCCAAACCTTTGAATATGTTCTGTGCCATAAAATCCCGTTATTGTTAACATTGCAAAGATACGAGTTTTCTGTCAATGCGCAAAGAATAATCAACAATATTTTGCCAATGCCTTCCAACTTCCCTGCGAGCCAAACGGGACGGCCTTGTCCGCGGGGCAAACGGGTCAGCGTGACCCAATGTAAAGGAAGACCATGCCCAACAAGACGAGGAAAAGGTCGAAAGCCTTGGCCTTGAGATTCTTCTCTCGAAACATCAAGGCTCCAAAGAGGAAACTTACTATCACGCTTCCGCGCCGTATCATGCTCACGATGGAAATCATGGCTCCGGGAAGGCTCAGGGCATAGAAATAGACAAAGTCGGCCGCACTCAGAAACAGGCTGATGCCCACAATGGACCAATTCCACCGAAAGGGGGTGGACTTTTTCCTCAAAGGATACCATAGCAAGAGGAGCATGAGGCCCATCATCAGCATCTGATAGACATTGTACCAACTCTGCACGGTCATCCGGTTGAGGCCCGCCCCTCCATCATCGGGCGATGCCATAAGGAACTTGTCGTAGAGTCCACTCACAGCACCCAATAGAGCGGCCAAGACCAAAAAGGCTATCCAACGGTTGTGGACGAAGTTGATGCCCTCCTTCCTGCCGCTTCTGCTCAAGAGGAAGAACGACACTACGGCCAACAGCACGCCAATCCACTGCCATACGTTGAGACGCTCGCCAAATACAAGCATCGCGCCCACAAGCACCATCACCGGGCGTGTGGCGTTGATGGGGCCCACCAAGGTGAGCGGCAAGTGCTTCATGGCGAAATAGCCGAATATCCATGAGGAAAGAACGATGCAACTCTTCAAAACGATGTACTTCTGCACCTCCCATCCACCCTGCGGGACATAGAAAGTGCTGCCATCGAGCAGATGGGTTGTCGACGACAGCATGATAAGGGGCAGGAATATCAATGTACAGATGAGTGTGTTGAGAAACAAGACGGGTATGACGGCATTGCCCGAGAGTGCCTTTTTCTTGAACGAATCGTAGCAGCCCAACAAGGCTGCTGAAAGAAATGCCAAAACAAGCCACATAAAGCTAATATTGGATGTCCTCTAAGAACAACGCATTGCCGGGCATGCTCTCGCCGGCATCGCTGCGCGTTCCGCTTAATACAATCTTCTTGAATTCTTCCATGCTGATTTTCCCCCGGCCCAAATCCACCAACGTGCCTACCACCGCGCGTACCATATTGCGGAGAAAACGGTTGGCCGTAATCTCAAAATACCATGTCGTGTCGGAGGTCCTCACCCATCGTGCCTGCGTCACATGGCAGAGCGTGGTCTTCACGTCGGCACCAGCCTTGCAGAAAGCCTTGAAGTCCTCCACACCGCAAAGCCACTCGGCCGCCTCGTTCATCAGGCCAAAGTCGAGCTGATAACCCAAAGGACACGAATAGAGACGCTCAAAGGGGTTCTTGTATGTGTGTATATAATAATGGTAAGTCCGCGACGTGGCCGAGAAACGTGCATGCTTATCGGCGGCAACGGGCTCAACGCGATAGACGGCAATGTCCTGCGGGAGAATCCTATTGAGACGGTAGGCCAACTGCCCACAATCCAATGAGGGCTGGCCACAATCGAAATGGGCAACCATCATCCGAGCGTGCACTCCCGCATCGGTGCGCCCTGCGCCCACTACCTCTATCCCTTGGCGAAGCAATGTGGAGAGGCTCTTCTGCAGCACTTCCTGCACAGAGATGCCATTGGGCTGCACTTGCCATCCGTGGTAACGCGTTCCGTCGTAACTCAAATGTATGAAGTAGCGTTGCATGCGATTCACCTCCTCCCCCTGACCGCACGGCGGAACTTCTTTTTGTGGAACTCCTTCTCGGCTTTGATGATCTGATACACCTTGTTGGCGGGGAGGATTTTCAAGAACTTGTTATGGTAGGTCTGCTGGATGCGCTTCAGCTGCAACTCGTTCTCGTCGTGCTGCCTGACAGCCCGCTCACAGGCTTTGGAGTCGTTGGGATTCACATAGCGGGTCTGCTTGTCGCGCTGGAAGTAGACACGTTGCTTGGCCCGCATCTCCTCATAGAGTGGGAAAAACTTGGCACTCTCCGAAGGGGAGAGCCTAACGGTCTGCTCTATGTAATTCTCCAATTCCCTCTCGAACTGTATCGGATTGAAGTCGCAGTTTAGACTCTGGGACCAACCGACTACCGAGAGCAACAGCAGACCAAGGGTCAATATAATCTTTTTACCTTTCATTCTCATCAAGATAGGAATAGATGTCGTCATTGTCGAGCATGGCAAAGTCAGCACACTCATCAAGCAAGTGGTCACTGTGGCTCTCGTGGCCCACGGCTGGAGTGGAGGGAGACATGGACACCTGCTCTTGCCGCGATGCCAAATGGCTGCCGAACCACAAAGCAGAGGTCAGGGCCACCACTGCGGCCACGGTGGCAGCGGCGAGTATGCGGTGGCGTCGCAATTGCAAACGGAAAGAGCGACGTGGCATTGGGGCCTGCAGAAGCCTGTCTCCCACTCGCTCTGCGAGCTGGGAGAAGTAGCCCTCCGGCACACGGAAGCATTCTCTCTTTCCTACGATTTTAAAAAGCTGTAGTTCGTCTGCGTCCATAATGATTGTTTTTGTTATATGACGCGACAAACCGATAATGGTTTAATCAAACTGATGGAAAAAAGCTGTTATCTTCTGCACAGCAATATGGTATGATGCCTTTATTGCTCCCTCGCTCCGTCCTAAGGCCTGGGCTATATCCTTATATTTCATATCGTTGAAATAACGGAGGGTGAAGATGGTACGTTGGACATCGGGCAGTTGGGACACGGCCTGCTGGAGCCTCGCTTGGGTCAGGTCGCCGTCAAACCATTCGTCGGCCATCAGCCTCTCGGCCATCTGGCCGTTGTCGACGCCCCTCACCTTGGCGGCCGTACTTTGCCGGCGCAGAAAATCCAAACTCTCGTTGATGGCAATACGGAAAAGCCAGGAAGAGAGCTTAGAGCGGAACTCAAAGGAATCGAAGTTGACCCAAGCTTTCAGGAATGTGTTCTGTAGGATGTCGTCGGCATCCTCATGGCTTATCACGACATGACGGATTTTCCAATACAGCTGTTCGCCATATTGTCGCACCATCAAGTCGAAGCCCTTTCGGCGAGACTGAGGATTACGCAGCAGGTCCAACAATTCTTCGTCGGTCATCTTCAATCGATTATCTGCTTGAGCTCGCGCAAGAGCACCGCGTCATAACCATACACGTCTCTGCATGGCATAAAGCGTCCGCCCGCCAAAGGCAGGAAAGTGTTGTAAGTGATGAAAAGCGGAATGGACGGACTCACCTTCACCGAGTTGACCAACAAGTCGCGCTGAAGCGTGTCAAGGATCTGCTGCTCGTCGTCTGTAAGTTCCTTCTTGTCTTTTCCCAAGGGACTGATGTCTGCCGTCATGGAATAGCTGATGCGGCGCAGGTCGTCCTCATGTCCCTTGCCCAAAAGAAAGGCCGCCAATGCGTATGGCCGCTCCACTCTCACACAGCCATGCGAAACGTCGCGGTCGGCACGGTCGAATACATCGGTAGTGGAGGTATGGTGGAGATAGACCGCAAAATTGTTGTCGAAACGGAAGATGATCCTGCCCAAGGCGTTGCCCTCGCCGCCACGCTGCACAACGTAATAGTCGGTGGAGTGCAGGGCCTCCCACGTGGGCGCAACGGTCTGTCCGGTGTTTCTGTCGTAAACTTCGAAACGGTGGTTTTGGAAGTAATGGAGGTTGCCGGCGTGGCGTGCCACATCCTTGTCAACGATGCTCCGCGGTATATACCATCTGGGATTGATGTCCATCCGCTTCAGACGACTCGTCAAAAGCGGGGTCTTGGTCTTCAGACTGCCACAGCCGATTCTCATGGCCAGCGTGTCGCTGCCGTCGATGGCATAGAGGGCAAAGGATGGGATGTTGACCATCACGTATTTATCATACATGGATGGGTCCTCGGCTCGCCGCCACCGCTCCCGCTCCATGTTGACCAGCACCAACTGGCGCTCCTCTTGGCTCAACCGCTTCTGCAGGAGGCTGCGCAGTGCAAGGTAGCGGGGGTTGCGTGGCTGCGCCTCGCGCAGGAACAAGCCCACACTGTCGTTCCCAACCATGCGCAAGGCCAAGGCGTAGAAGCCGCGTGAAGGCTCATCGGTCTTCACGTCGAAGAGCGTGCGGAACCCACCCTCGGGCCGGTCGTTGTCGCGCAGGTCAAGACGGTTGAACAGCAGGTGGGGATTGACATAGCCGAAGCGCTGGCCGGAAGAATACCTCAGATAAGCCTTTGTCAAATTGTATTCTATGCGTGCCATGACAGCATTCACATCGTGAAAGCCACTGTCCACCTTCAATTCACGCATTAAGGCCAAGTCGCGAACGATTGCCGCCACACGAAACTTGCGCTTGCTGAGCCCATCCTTGTCAATCGTATTGAGCCACTTCACCACCGTGTCGGCCTTTGCGTCCACTCCATGGCGGTCTATCCAAAGGAAGGGACCCCTGTTGCGATAGTAGCTCCGCGTGCGGTAGTCAGCCGCCAAGGAGTCATCATCACGGCTCATAAGAGAGTCGATGTGCAAACGGATAATTCGGGAATTGAGAGCAAAGCGCTCGTCACTCATTTGGGCGAAATCGTCCAAACTGATGTTCTCATTAGGATTGACTGCCTTTTTATGGCATGACACAAAAGTGCATGCCATAAAAAGGATGCAAGCAAGGTAATGAATTGGTTTCAACGCCCCTGCTTAGCGGATGGAAACTTTACGGACAGTCTTGCCTACCTTGATGATGTAGCACCCCTTTGGCAAGTTCAAGTCATATCGCTTGTCGTTACTGTCCACACGGAAAGTCTTCACGCAGATGCCCGCCACATTGTAGATGTACAGCACCTGTCCACCAGCTCCTGTGACATGCAGTGTCGACTCACTCACAGATATGGTCACATCGTTGAAATCCTGCTCCTCAAGAATCTCGATGGCACTGTTGGCCTGCACCTGCGAAGGCAATGCCAACATCATTCCTGCAATGAGCAAAAGGGTAAATATCTTTCTTTTCATATTCCAATATCGTTTTATCCCTACAAAGATAAGCATTTCAAAGATAAAACTCGAATTTTACTTCTCCCATTTATTGTGCATTTAACATCTTTTATCATTGAAGCCGCCATTAGGCCGATTATTATCAACTATTTCACACTCACGGTGAGGCCTTCGGTGGACAAATAGGACTCGGGAAACACCTCGCGGGCTTCTCTCAACAAGCCCTGCTCGTCCTCATACCGGGCGCTGTAATGGCCCAAGAGAAGTTTTCCCACATGAGCCGCGCGGGCCACTGTGGCAGCTTGACGGGCGGTGGAATGGTAATAGAGCCGCGCCCTGTCGGCGCATGCCTCGGTGTAGGTGCTCTCGTGATAGAGCAGGTCCACTCCCTCCACAGCCTCATGGAGTTTGGGCATATATCGGGTGTCGCTGCAATAGGCGTAGGCGCGCGTGCGGTCGGGGGCTGTCGTCAGCCGAGCGTTAGGCACAACCTCCCCGTCGGGCGTTGTCCAGTCGAAGCCATTCTTGATGTTGTCAATCTGGCTGATGGGTATCTCGTAGCAGTCTATCATGTCGCGGAGCACATGCCTCCTGCCGGGTTTCTCTCGGAACAGGAAGCCACAGCAGGGCACCCTGTGGTCGAGGGGAATCGAAGTCACCGTCATGCTCTTGTCCTCGAAGATGATTCGCGACGCGGTTGTGTCCACGGCATGAAACACCACTTCATACCCCAGTCCGGGGCAGAACATCTCCAATTGGGTGCGAAGCAATGGCTCCAATGCGGCTGGCGCATAGATGTCCAACGGAGCCACCCTGCCCAACATGCCGAAAGTGCTGACCATCCCAATGAGGCCGAAGCAGTGGTCGCCGTGCAGATGGCTGATGAACACTGCCTGCAGCTTGGTGAAACGCAGACGGGAGCGGCGCAAGGAAATCTGGGTTCCCTCCCCACAGTCCACCATGAAGCACTTGCCGCGCATTTCTATGATCTGCGAGGAGGCAAAATGGCGGAGGGTTGGAAGCGCGCTCCCGCAACCGAGAATATGTACACGAAAAGGTTCCAATTCTGAAATGCGTTATTTCTGACGTTTATACACGTAGATACCCGTGGAGTCCTCCAAGGCCAAGGAGTCTGCCCCCAACGATACCACATCGAATGCCTGCCGGTTGAGCATCAACTTGCCGTTGAGAATCTTCCATGAGGTCCAGGGATTCTTCTCGGCCTCAACCGACGAGTGTACAACGCCTCCCTCCTCTATGGTGAAGTTTTTGTCCAGGCTGGTCCACTGCCCCTGCAGCGAGAGCAGGTTGATGGCAGTCCTCACGATGTTCTCACCGTTGACTTTGTAGCCCACCACGGCCAACCGGTCGCCCACGTTGTAGCCGCCCTGCACTCTGACAGGCTCGCCAAACTCGTTCTCAAGCACATATTCTATCGTGTCGCCGGCGTCGGTCTGCAAGAGCAGGACACTCTGACCGCCGTCCACGACCTTGCCGTAGACGGTACTGTCGGATATGGAGTCGCCAGCCACAGAGGCTGTGTCGCCCTTCGCCGTGCCGGCTGGTTTCTTTCCGCTGTTGCAAGAAGCGAGCAGAGCCACCAACGGAACAATTAAAGCTACGATAACTAATTTCCTCATTATTAGATAGTTTTATATTTTCGATTCAACAAAAAAGTCATAGTCCTTTGGCCTTGGCCTCATTCCAGTATTTGTCCATCGTCTCAAGAGTGGCCTCGGCAAAGCTATGTCCTTCTTCCTTTAGGCGTTGCTCCACATAGTTGAAGCGTCGGATGAACTTCTGGTTGGTTTCCTCCAGGGCATTGTCAGGATTGAGATGATAGAGCCGCGCCGCATTGATGACACTGAACAGGAAGTCGCCCAATTCGGCCGTGCTGCGTGCCTTGTCGTCTTTCCGAAGCTCAGCCTCCAGCTCGCCAAGCTCTTCCCTAACCTTGTCCCATACATCCTCTTTCCTTTTCCAGTCGAAGCCCACGTTGCGGGCCTTGTCCTGTATGCGGTAAGCCTTGACAAGGGTGGGCAGGGCTGCGGGGACACCAGCCAGCACAGACTTGTTGCCGTCGCGCTCGGTTTGCTTGCGCTGCTCCCAAGTCGTCTCCACCTCTCCAGCGGTTGTCGGCCGGGCGGCAGCATGGGTATCCCCCTTGTCGTCGTCCTTCTTGTAGACCACCTGTCCTGCCTCATTGATTTCCAAATCAGGATCAGCCACCGTCCAGCGACCCTCCTCCCGCCAGTTGATGAAGTCGTGGCGATACATCAGCTTGTCGGCCTGGGCATTGCAGACATCGGCGATGTCGAAGCTGCCCGCCTCATTTCCCAACATGGCATAGAACACCACATGCTCCATCACGTCGCCCAACTCCTTGCACACGTTCTTCATGTCGCCTCTCATCAGAGCGTCACAAAGTTCGTACACCTCTTCTATAGTATTGGGCCGAAGGCTCTCAAAGGTTTGTTTCCTGTCCCACGGACATTCCTTGCGCAGTCTGTCTTGCACGTTGAGCAGACGCTCAAAGGCAGCCATTTTTTCTTTCTTTGTATGCACCACAATCATTTATTTTCCTGCAAAGATAATCATTTTCCATAGATTTTTATTACTTTTGCACCGATTTAATAATAAATTAAGATTGAGAACCCTCACATCGCATCCCCAACAAGCATCAGAACAAATTAAGATATAATGGAATTAGCAAGTAAGTACGACCCCAAAGAGGTTGAGTCGAAATGGTACCAATACTGGCTCGACAACAAACTGTTCAGTAGCAAGCCCGACGAGCGTGAGCCCTATACCATCGTGATTCCGCCGCCCAACGTGACGGGTGTCCTCCACATGGGTCACATGCTCAACAACACAATTCAGGATATTCTCGTGCGCCGCGCCCGCATGGAGGGCAAGAACGCCTGCTGGGTGCCCGGCACCGACCACGCATCCATCGCCACTGAGGCCAAGGTGGTGAACAAGCTTGCCCAAGAGGGCATCAAGAAGACCGACCTGACGCGCGACGAGTTCATCCAGCATGCATGGGACTGGACACACGAGCACGGCGGCATCATCCTCAAGCAGCTGCGCCGCTTGGGAGCCAGCTGCGACTGGGACCGCACGGCCTTCACCATGGACGAGACCCGCTCCAAGGGGGTCATCCACGTATTCGTGGACCTCTACAACAAGGGCTACATCTACCGCGGAGTGCGCATGGTCAATTGGGACCCCAAGTTCCAGACCGCACTCTCCGACCAAGAGGTCATCTACAGGGACGAGCACTCCAAGCTCTATTACCTCAAATATTATGTCGTGCCCGAGGAGCAGGACAGCATTGAGCGCAAGGACGAGGGCAATGTGATGCACCGCGACGACAAGGGCTTCTACGCCGTAGTGGCCACCACGCGCCCGGAGACCATCATGGGCGACACCGCCATGTGCATCAATCCGGCCGACGTGAAAAACACATGGCTCCAGGGACACCACGTCATCGTGCCCCTCGTGGGCCGCAGGATTCCCGTCATCGAGGACAGCTATGTCGACATCCAGTTCGGCACGGGCTGCCTAAAAGTGACTCCCGCCCACGATGTGAACGACCACGCATTGGGGCTGAAACATGGACTGGAGTCCATCGACATCTTCAACCCCGACGGCACACTCTCCAAGGAAGCCGGCATGTATGTGGGCAAAGACCGCATGGACGTGCGCGTGGAGATTTCCGCCGACCTGCAGAAGGCCGGACTGATGGAGAAAGTGGAGGACTACGACAACAAGGTGGGGTTCTCCGAGCGCTCCAACGTACCCGTAGAGCCGAAGCTCTCCACGCAGTGGTTCCTCAAGATGCAGCATTTTGCCGACATGGCCCTGCCCCCTGTGATGGACGATGAGATTGAGTTCTATCCCAAGAAATACAAGAACACCTACCGCTATTGGCTGGAGAACATCAAGGACTGGTGCATCTCACGCCAGCTGTGGTGGGGACACCGCATACCGGCCTACTACTTCAACGACGCCGAGGGCAAGCAGCAGTTTGTGGTGGCCGAGACCGCAGAGGAAGCTCTGAGGCTGGCCCAGCAAAAGAACCCGGCCCTCACCGCCGATGCCCTCAAGCAGGACGAGGACTGCCTCGACACATGGTTCTCGTCGTGGCTCTGGCCTATCTCGGTGTTTGATGGCATCAACCACCCCGACAACGCCGAAATCAACTATTATTATCCCACTTCCGACCTTGTCACAGGCCCCGACATCATCTTCTTCTGGGTGGCGCGCATGATCATGGCGGGATATGAGTATCGCGGCAAGATGCCTTTCAAGCATGTCTACTTCACAGGCATCGTGCGCGACAAGTTGGGGCGCAAGATGTCGAAGAGCCTCGGCAACTCACCCGACCCCATCAAGCTCATCGACCACTATGGCGCCGACGGCGTGCGCATGGGCATGATGCTCAGCACATCGGCCGGCAACGACATCCTCTTCGATGAGTCGCTCTGCGAGCAGGGACGTTTCTTCAACAACAAGATATGGAATGCCTTCCGACTGGTGAAAGGCTGGCAGGTGGCCGACATCGAGCAGCCCGTGGCCAACAAGATTGCCGTGAGCTGGTTTGAGGCCAAGCTCAAGGAGGCCAACGCCGAGGTGGACGAGCAGTTCAGGCAATACCGCATCTCCGAAGCCCTGATGGACATCTACCGCCTGTTCTGGGACGAATTCTCGGGCTGGTATCTGGAGATGGTAAAACCCGAATACGGCAAGCCCATCGATCGCGCCACCCTTGAGGCCACACTGCGTTTCTTCGACGTGCTGATGAGAATGCTCCACCCCTTCATGCCCTTCATCACCGAGGAACTCTGGCACCACATCTACGAGCGCAAGCAGGGCGAGAGCATCATGCGAGCCACGCTTAAAATCGACGCTCCCACAGAGGCCGACCTCAGTCTGCTCAAGGAGTTTGAGATTGTGAAACAAGTGGTGACTGGCGTCAGGGCCGTGCGCAACGAGAAGAACATAGCCCAAAAGCAAGCCCTCACGCTGCAGGCCATTGGCGAGAACCACATAGCCTCCTACAATGAGGTGGTGTCGAAGATGGCCCATCTGAAGGCCATAGAGGTGGTGGCCGAGAAGGCCGCCGATGCCAGTGCCTTCCTCGTAGGCACCAACGGCTACGCAGTGCCATTGGGCGACCTCATCGACGTGAAGGACGAGATTGAGAAGCAGGAGAAGGAGCTACAACATTTGGAGGGCTTCTTGGCAGGCATCAAGAAGAAACTGGCCAACGAGAACTTCGTTTCCCATGCTCCCGAGGCCGTTGTGGCCCGCGAGCGCAAGAAGCAGAGCGACTCGGAAGAGAAGATAGAGGCCCTGAAGGCCAGCATCGCCGCCTTGAAGGCCAAATGACGAATTGCCCAACACTCCTATAATATAATAAGGTACTGCCCCCCCACTGCGGGACAGTGCCTTTTTTTAAGGCCGATCCTAAAAGTTAGGTGTAGAAACCAAACTGATACGGATATAGGTTGTTTCGGTCGTCTTCTGCATCTATCGGCCTCAAAACGTCAAGTTTCATCGGTCGTGTAGCCATGCTACATTCCCTCTTCAACTTACGTTTTGAGTCTCGATAGCTGGCAGAACCTTTTCGTTAAGCCAAATGAGCAGAGCCAAGCTTGCTTGGACTCTGCCATGGCGAGAAAAGGTGGGCGCTGGGTCCAATACGCCTCGACCTAATTTTTAGAACCAACCTTATGTACAAGCCCTGGAGCAACAGGCCAACGCCAACAAGACGGGCGTAAGGTTACGGAGATACGTCCGGGATTCGTCGACACTCCCCTACTCTCGGGCAGCCACTTCCCCATGACCATGCCATTGATGCCCACGGTGGACAAAATCATGGACGCAGTGGGACACCGCCGCCACGTCGCCATCATAGACTGGCGCTACCGCATTCTTGTAGCGCTCTGGCGACTGGTGCCGACATGCCTATGGAGAAGGATGAACATCGCCATAAGGACGAAGTCTACCCAATGTCCACAACCGTGATTCCTGCGCCACCGAACTGCACGTTCTCATCGGCGTAGTGCGTAACGTTGGGTTCTGTGGCGAGATACTGGCGGATGAGCTGGCGCAGGATGCCGTTGCCCTTACCGTGGAGGATGCGCACACGCGGCATCCCCACGAGGATGGCATCGTCGATGAAATCCTGCACCACGCGCAGGGCCTCGTCGCCACGCATTCCGCGCACGTCGATGTCCTGGTGGAAATTCTTTCGGCGATCGTCCATCGTCTCCCGCGTGACGTGCGAGATGTTGTATGCCCCCAAGCCTTCCATCAACTCCTCGTTCTTGGTCTTCGCCGCAGCATCTTCCGGCTGTTCGGCGACAGGTTTACTGACATATTCCAGTCTGTTGAGCCTCATCTTGGTCTTCATTCCTCCAAAGATGGCTATGCACTGGCCCCCGTTGATGCTCTCTATGCGGCCCACGCCCTGCAAGCCCTTGATGCGCACGGCGTCGCCCGGCGCCAACACGTGGGTCTTCTCCCGTTCGGAGGGTCGCAGGGCTGCCTGTCGCAGAGCCTCCGAAGCCCTCTGCTGCTCGTCGGCTTTCTGGGCCTTTCGCTGCGCGCGGCGTTCCTTGCGCTGTTGGATCTGCTGTATCTTCTTGTTGATGGCGTCGTCGCTGTCCTTGGAGTCGATGCTGTCGATGCCCTCCTTGAATTCCTCAAGTTCCCGACGAATACGCTTGGTCTCCTCCTTTTCGGCCTGCGACTCGCGAATCTCGCGGATGGCATTCTCTATGCGCTTGTTGCTCTCGGCCAAGAGTTCCTCGGCCTGGGCCTTGGCGTTGGAGAGAATTTTCTTGCGCTCCCGGTCGATGTCGCCCAAGTCGGCCTCGTAGCGCTGCAAAGTCTTCTCTATATCTTTCTCGCGCTGGTGGATGTTCTGCCGTTTGTTTTCCCAGTAGCGCTTGTCGCGCACGATGTCCTGCAAATACTTGTCGCTCTGGATATAGTCCTTTCCCACAATGTCTGTAGCCCGCTGTATCACCTCATCGGGCAGCCCTATCTTCTTGGCTATCTCCACGGCGAAGGAGCTTCCAGGCCTGCCGATGGCCAGCTGGAAGAGAGGCCGCATCTCGTGGCGGTCGTAGAGCATGGCCCCGTTGGCCACCCCATCGTGGCTGTCGGCGAAGTGCTTCAAGTTCTGGTAGTGGGTGGTGATGACCGCCCACGCACCTTTTGCGAGCAGTCGCTCCAGCACGGCCTCGGCCAGCGCGCCACCGATGCCCGGCTCTGTGCCTGTGCCGAACTCGTCGATGAGGATGAGCGTACTGCCCGTGGCCTGCCTCATCATGTTCTTCATGTTGAGCAGATGGGAGGAGTAGGTGGAGAGGTCGTTCTCCAAGCTCTGCTCATCGCCAATGTCTATCATCACATCGCCAAACACGCCGCAGCGCGAGCGCTCCCCCACGGGAATGGGCATCCCACACTGCAGCATGTACTGCAGGAGGCCTACCGTCTTGAGGCAGACCGACTTGCCACCGGCATTGGGGCCTGAGATAACGAGAATGTGCTTCTCGGCCGTGAGCGTGATGTCGAGCGGCACCATATTCTTTCCCTGCCGTGACAGCGACTCCATGAGCAGCGGATGCCGGGCCTGAATCCAATCCATGAGGGGCTTGTCGGCCACCTCCGGTCCGATGGCCCCCATCAATTCCGCCACACGGGTCTTGGACTGAATGAAGTCGATGGCCGCCAAAAGATGATAGGAGAAGAGGATTTCCATGGCATGGGGGCGCACCTGCTTGGTCAGCTCAGTGAGGATGCGGATGATCTCGTGCCGCTCGTCGCTCTCCAACTCACGGATGCGGTTGTTGGCCTCCACCACCTCAGTAGGCTCGATGAACACCGTTCGGCCCGAGGCGCTCTCATCGTGGACGATGCCCGAGATCTTGCGCTTCAGCCCCGGAGCCACAGGAATGACCAGACGTCCGTCGCGCAGGGTAGGCGTGACATCCTTCTCCACCAGTCCCTCGCTTTGGGCACTGTGCAGGATACTATAGAGCGTTTTGGAAATGGAGCCCTCCGTGCGCCTGAGCTCGCGGCGGATGTCGTTCAGTTCAGGCGAGGCGGTGTCGCGGATTCTGCCATGCTGGTCGAGAATCTGGTCGATGCGCTGCATGAGGGAGGGAAAGGTGATGATGCCCTCCGTGAGGCGGTGCAGCTCCGGATATTCATATTTGGGTTCCACGCGCCAGCCGTCCTCGTCGGCTGCGGGAAGGTCGGCTTCCTCTTGGTCGTTGTGGCTGAGTGCGGCGACGAGCGTGATGATCATGTCGAGCGAACGGCGCAGGTCGAAGAGTTCTTCCTCTTCAAGGTGGGTTCCCTGTAGGCGGATGCGCTGCAGGGCCGCACGGCAGTCGAAGAAGGATCCCAAGGCGAAGTCGTCGTGTTCCGAGAGCAGACGGCCGTATTCGCGCACCTGTTCCAAAAGCACGTTTATCTCTTTGGCGTCGACAGAGAAAGCCATCGCCTCCACCCGCTCCTTGCCCAAGGGCGAGAGGCAGTGGGCGCGCAGCATGGCCCTCACCTCGTCAAAGCCAATCTTATTCTCAAAGTTTTTTGGATAAATCATCATTTGCAAATTGACATGCAAAGATACTGTCAATTTCGGAAACCACCAAACTTTTTATCAAGCATAATGCCTTCAAATGCAGAATGCATAGCGCAAGATGCTTGTTGCTTACACATCCCACCAAGGAACGAATGCATCCCGCACGAACCTCTTCCATTTGGACAATGTCACAAGATGACCCTCATGCATGGTTCAGCGACAAGCTATTGCCTGTTGTGTCGTATGGCATGGACAGCCCGTCTACACCTCATCATCGCCAACCTATGTTCTGTGACAATTGCCACGATAGTCTGTGACAATTGCCACGATAGTCCGTGACAATTGGCACGATAGTCCGTGACAATTGGCACGGAACGAGGGCAAGCGGCCCTGAGGTGATTTTTCACCCCTTATGGCCAGACCTGCACACCACTCATGCACGGACAATTCACCAACGTGGATGAAAAACTAAAAAAATAGCGGTGAAAAATTGTTTTATTGGAGAAAATTATATACCTTTGCACTCGCTTTCCGAAAGGAAGCCCAACTAACATGGGCAAGTCTCCTACGGCCAGCTCCCTCGGAATCCCCCCAGGGCGGGAACGCAGCAAGGGTACTTGGTTGTAGCGGCGCGATAGGAATCGCTTGCCCACCTGCCTCTTTAGCTCAGTTGGCCAGAGCACGTGATTTGTAATCTCGGGGTCGTTGGTTCGAATCCGACAAGAGGCTCCCCAAAGGCAGACAGCCCTGCGGCTCGTCTGCCTTTTTTGTATTCGCCCCATGGCGGGAGGCGATATAGATTGGACGTACATGGGAACACAGCCTGAAGAAAAAAAACGAAAAAAAGTTGTTGTTTATCCTAATAAATAAAAGAAAAGCAGTAATTTTGCAACTGATTATGATGAATATACCCGCACTCATACAACTGAAGGCTTTCGCCAGACAGGACGGTGCCATACTCACGGCGGTTTGGACCGTTAGCTTCCTGTCGTTCATGTATGCGCCCGACAGCGGCATCGGCAACCTGATGGCGCTGCTCACCCCAGCGGTCATCGTCTGGCGCATGGTGAAGTTCCGCAACTATGCGCTCGACGGGGTGATGTCCTACAGGCGGGCCTTGGCCTACACACTCTATGTGTTCTTCTATGCCAGCGTGGCCTTCGCCCTCATGCAGTTCCTCTTTCTCAAATTCATCGACCAAGGGCAGATGAACCTCTTCCTTCAGCAAAGCTTCAACGCTGCCGCGCCCATCTGGGAGCAGCAGGGCTTCAGCCGGGACGAGATAAGGGAATACAGCGGTATGATATTGGATTTCTCGCCCCTGAACAAGACATTCGTCTTCATGATGGAGAACATGTTCGTCGGCTTCCTGTCGTCGTTCATCATAGCATTGCCCGGCGTGAGAAAGCCACCCCTCGGCCGCACGCCCAACCAATAGGAAACAAAAATGAGTGCCCGCAGAAAGGCACCGCCAACAATAAAGGAAAAAACAAATGGATATTTCAGTAGTCGTACCTCTTTACAACGAGGAAGAATCACTGCCTGAGCTCCACGCATGGGTGGAGCGCGTGATGAAGGCCAACAACCTCACCTACGAGATGATTTTTGTGAACGACGGTTCCACCGACGGCTCGTGGAACACCATAGAGAGGCTGGCCGAGGAGGATCCCAACGTGAAGGGCATCAAGTTCAGACGCAACTACGGCAAGAGCCCCGCGCTCTACTGCGGCTTCAAGGCCGCCGAGGGCGATGTTGTGGTCACCATGGACGCCGACCTGCAGGACTCGCCCGATGAGATTCCCGGCCTCTACAACATGATCACCCGGGAGGGCTACGACCTCGTGAGCGGCTACAAGCAGAAACGCTACGACCCGCTGTCGAAGACCATCCCGACAAAACTATTCAACGCCACGGCACGATTGGTGAGCGGCATACACAACCTGCACGACTTCAACTGCGGCCTGAAAGCCTACAGGAAGGACGTGGTGAAGAACATCGAGGTGTATGGCGAAATGCACCGCTACATCCCCTACCTGGCCAAAAACGCTGGCTTTGACAGGATAGGCGAGAAAGTGGTGCACCACCAGGCCCGAAAATACGGCAAGTCGAAGTTTGGACTCAACCGCTTCTTCAATGGCTACCTCGACCTGCTGAGCCTCTGGTTCCTGAGCAACTTCGGCAAGAAGCCCATGCACGTATTCGGCTTCATCGGCTCGTTGGTGTTCCTTGTGGGCATCATCGCCGCCATCATTATCGGCGTGAAGAAGCTCTATTGCCTCAGCCAAGGCATTCCCGCCCCATTGGTGACCGACTCGCCCTACTTCTACATCGCCCTCACCACGATGCTCATCGGCACACAGCTGTTCTTGGCCGGCTTCCTCGGCGACTTGGTGAGTCGCGCCAACCCCTATCGCAACGACTATCAAATAGAGAAGACGCTCAGATGCGAAGAATGATCCTGCGACTGCTGCCTATGGTGGCCATGGCGGCCACGGCGATGGGCTTTGAGGGCTGCTCTTCTATCGATTGTCCGCTCAACAGCCGCACGCTCTGTGTATACACCTTGGGCGGAGACACGCTCACCGACACGCTCACCGTGTCGACAACCCGACGCGACGGCAGCGACACCGTGCTGCTGAACCGCTCGGCCCAGACCGCCCAGTTCGAGATACCCATGAGCTATGGCGTCGACCGCGACCAGCTGCTCTTCGACCGGCACAACACCGACCAGACACAGACGCTCGACACTGTGACCGTGGAGAAGGACAACCTCACCCACTTTGAGGCCGTGGACTGCAACCCCGTGTTCTTCCACACCCTAAAGAGCGTCAGCACCACCCACCATGGAATCGACAGCATCAGGATAGTGAATCCCAACGTAACGTTCGACAACTCCCATGCGCATATCCAAATATATTTCAAGAAGCGTTAGCCTCGCACTGCTGGCCCTGCTGCCCTTGGGCGTGGCCGCCCAGGGGCGGAAGCAGATTGCCGTGCAGCAGACCGACAGCATCGCCACACTGCGCGGCGTGGCCGTCGGGGCCGACCTCGTGGGACCCATACAGTTGCTCGTGGGCAGCTACGGACAAGTGGAGGGCGTAGTGAGGGTGAACCTTAGGGACAAGTACTTCCCAACCGTGGAATTGGGCTATGGCAAGGCCGACGCCAACGACGACGCCACCCGCCTCCACTTCAAGACCAGCGCACCCTACGGCCGGATAGGCCTGGACTTCAACCTCATGAAAAACAAGCACGACGACTACCGGCTTCTTGCGGGCTTCCGATATGGCTACACTTCCTACAAGTTCGACGTGGACCGCCCCGCCCTCACCGATCCTGTGTGGGGAGGCGAGGCTCCCTACTCAGCCCACGGTGTAAAGGCCAGCTGCGGGTGGGCGGAGGCCGTGTTCTCCATCGACGCCAAGATCATAGGCCCCATGAGGATGGGCTGGAGCGTACGCTACAAGCTCAGGCTGCACCACGACGACGGCACCATCGGCAGCACCTGGTACGTGCCAGGCTACGGCAAGCAGGGCAGCTCGCGGCTCGGCGGCACATTCAACATCACATTCGAAATTTAGCATATCCCAACACGCAACATGACTCCCAACCCAACAACACACAATGCAAACGGCGGCAACAAGAACCTGCCCAAGCGGAAGACCCTCCTGCAGATGGCGTTCCTGCTGCTGCTCGTCATCGGGACAATATGGATCATCCGCACCCAAAACGACACTCCCTACCAAGAAGACAGCGGCGAGATATTCGGCACCTTCTACCACATCACCTACCAGTCGGGGCGGGACCTGCAGCCAGAAATCGAGGCCGAACTGAGGAAAGTGGACGCTTCGCTCTCACCCTTCAACCCCAAGAGCATCATATCAGCCGTGAACCGCAACGAGAACGTGAAGGTGAACGACATGTTCGCCCAGGTGTTCCTCTTGGCTGAGCGCATCTCTCACGAGACCGACGGAGCCTTCGACATCACTGTAGCCCCCTTGGTCAACGCGTGGGGATTCGGCACCGACGGGCGGAAGCCCCCCTCCAAGGCAACGGTGGACAGTCTGAGACGGCTCGTGGGCTACCAGCACGTGTCGCTCAACAACGAACAGATAAGCAAGGCCAACCCCAACATCAAACTCGACTGCAGCGCCATAGCCAAAGGCTACGGCGCCGACGTGGTGGCCCGGCTCTTCAAGCGCAAGGGCATCGAGAACTTCCTCATCGAAATCGGGGGGGAGATAGTGACAAGCGGGAACAGCGAGAAGCGGCTGCCCTGGAAGATAGGCGTGAAGAAGCCGTGCGACGACACGCTCGACGTCAACCAGGAGACGCAATCCGTCATCAATGTGACCGACAAGGCCATGGCCACAAGCGGCAACTACCGCAACTACCGCTACGTGGCCGGCAAAAAATACGCCCACACCATCGACCCCAGGACGGGCTACCCCGTGCAGCACAGTCTGCTCTCGGCAACCGTGCTGGCCAACGACTGCGCCACGGCCGACGCCTACGCCACGGCCTTCATGGTGATGGGGGTGGACAAGGCCAAGAGACTCTTGGAGCGGCATCCCGAACTGATGGCCTACTTCATCTACGCCGGCCCCAAGGGAGAAATGAACGTGTGGTACTCGCCATCGCTGAAAGACAAGGTCGCGAAGTAGGCCATGGAGGAATCGCTGCATCTTTACGAGACACTCATGCGGCTGCCCCTGTTCTCAGGTCTGGGCAGCGAGGAAATCTCGCAAATCATCGCACAGACGAAATTCCAGTTTCTTCGGCTCGACGCGGGAAAGTATCTTTGCCACCAGGACGAGAAATGCACACTCTTGGTGGTCCTCATCCACGGCGCGATGAATGTCGTCACCCATAGTGACGACCACGGCTGCATCGTCACCGAGTCCCTATCGGCTCCCAGTCTGGTAGCGCCATCATCGCTCTTCGGCCTCCACCAGCGCTACCTTCATTCCTACCAATGCGTAGAGACATGCCGCTTCGTGCTGCTGAACAAAGATGAGGTGTTCCGCATGTTCGACCGCTACTTCATCTTCAAAATCAACTGGCTCAATCTACTCTCCACCCAGGTGCAGAAAAAGGAGCTGCAGTTGTGGCACACCCCACCCGCCAACCTGCGACAGCGCATCCTACGCTTTTTCCTCATCCATACAGAAAAGCCGGCCGGCAAGAAGACATTCCGCATCAAGATGACCCGACTGGCCGAGGAAGTGAACGACAGCCGGCTCAATGTCTCCATCCAGCTCAATGCCATGGAAGACGAGGGACTGATAACGCTCCAAAGGGGAATCATCACCATTCCAGCCTTGGAGAAACTGCTCCAGTCGCGCTGAAGCCTACCTATAGAACCAGCCTCAACATGCATTATGTGTTAAATATGCTTTTTAAATAGGTGAGTTCAAGATTATTTTTACTAAATTTGCGTATTGAAAAAGCATCGATTTAGTATGAGTGAAAACAAAATAGAGAATCAACACAAACAGAACCCCTTCCTGATCCCCTACAACACGCCCCACGAGACCGTGCCCTTCGGCAACATCACAACCGCCGACTATGAGGAGGCCTTCATGGAAGGAATAAAAAGGGAAGACGAAGAGACCGACGAAATCATCAACAATCCCGAGGAACCCACGTTCGACAACACCCTTATCCACATCGACGAGAGCAAGGGCGAGCATTACTATGACCTGCTCAACAGGGTCTCCAACACGTTCTCCTGCATGCTGAGCACCGAGACCAACGACGACCTCGACGCGCTGGCCCAGAAGATGAGTCCTATACTCACCAAGCACTCCAACGACATCAGCCTCAACAAGCGGCTCTTTGAACGCATCAAATACGTGTATGAGCACCACCGCCAGCTCACACCCGAGGAGCAAATGCTGCTCGACAACACCTACGACGGATTCGTGAGAAGCGGCGCGCTGCTCGACGACGAGGGCAAGAAGCGGCTGCGCGCGATGACGGAGAAGGCTGGAGTGCTGGCACTGCAGTTCTCGCAAAACCTGCTGAAAGAGAACAAGGCCTTCGAACTCCACATCACCGACGAGGCGCAACTCGACGGACTGCCCGACACGGCCAAGGAAGCCGCACGCTTGGCGGCCAAGGAAAAAGGCAAGGACGGGTGGGTCTTCAACCTCGACTTCCCCTCCTACTCTCCGTTCATGACCTATTCCACACAGCGCGAACTACGCAGGCAAATGTTCATGGCAAGAGGAACGGAAGGAACCCACGACAACGAGAACAACAACTTGGAGATTTGCCGGCAGCTCATCAACCTGAGACGGGAGATGGCACAGCTCCTTGGATTCGACACCTATGCCGACTACGTGTTGAAACATCGGATGGCTTCCAACGTGGCCAACGTATACAAACTGCTCAACGACCTGATCGACGCCTACAAGCCCACCGCCCAGGAGGAGCTGAAGGACATCGAGGCCGAGGCCAAGAAATTGGAGGGCGACGACTTCGAGCTGGAGCCGTGGGACTTCTCCTTCTACAGCCACAAACTCAAGATGGAACGCTACAACCTCGACGCTGAGATGCTGCGCCCATACTTTGAAATCAACAAGGTCATCAAGGGCGTTTTCGGCCTGGCCACCCGACTCTATGGAATCACCTTCAAGGAGAACAAAGAAATACCCGTCTACCATCCCGACGTGAAGGCCTACGAGGTCTTCGACAAGGACGGCAGCTACCTCGCCGTGCTCTATGCCGACTTCCATCCGCGGAAAGGCAAGCAGGGAGGCGCATGGATGACGGAATTCCAAGGACAATGGATAGACCACAAGGGCAACAACGTGCGTCCGCACGTGTCGTTGGTGATGAACCTCACAAAGCCTACAGAGGAGAAGCCCGCCCTGCTGACACTTGGGGAGGTGGAGACTTTCCTGCACGAGTTTGGCCATGCACTCCACGGAATGTTCGCCAACACCCGCTTCGCAAGCCTCTCGGGAACCAACGTTTGGTGGGATTTCGTGGAACTCCCATCGCAGTTTATGGAGAACTATGCAGTGGAGAAGGACTTCCTACGCACATTTGCCTTCCACTACAAGACCGGTGAGCCCATTCCCGACGACCTCATCGAGCGCATCGTGAGGAGCCGCAACTTCCTCGCCGGCTACTCCTGTCTCAGACAGGTGAGCTTCGGACTGCTCGACATGGCCTACTACACCATGAAGGAACCATTCACGGCCGACATCATCCCCTTTGAGAAGCAAGCCTGGAAGAAGGCCATCATCACCAAGCAACTGCCCGACACCTGCATGACGACGCAGTTCTCACACATCATGGCGGGAGGCTACGCGGCCGGCTACTACAGCTACAAATGGGCCGAGGTGCTGGAGGCCGACGCATTCAGCGTGTTCAAGAAAAACGGAATCTTCGACCAAAAGACAGCCCAAAGCTTCCGCGACAACATCCTCTCGCGAGGAGGCACGGAGCATCCCGCCACGCTCTACCGCCGATTCCGTGGCCAAGACCCAACCATCGACGCCCTGCTCGAACGCAATGGCATCAAGAAGACAAAATGACAACTATGGAGCTAACGAATCATCAGCCATCAAACATGGAGGGCGCCGACAAGAAAGCCGAGCTGCTCGACTACCGCTATCTGAGAATGGCCAGGATATGGGCCGAGAACTCCTACTGCAAACGCCGTAAGGTGGGAGCCTTGGTGGTGAAGGACAAGATGATCATCAGTGACGGCTACAATGGGACTCCGAGCGGATTCGAGAATGTATGCGAGGACGACAACAACCTGACCAAGCCCTACGTGCTGCACGCCGAGGCCAACGCCATCACCAAACTGGCCCGCTCCAGCAACAACTCGGATGGGGCCACGCTCTACGTGACGGCCTCACCCTGCATCGAGTGTTCAAAGCTCATCATCCAGGCTGGCATCAAGAGAGTGGTCTACGGCGAGCAATACCGCCTCACCGATGGCCTTGACCTTCTGCGGCGGGCCGGAGTAGAGGTCGTCTACCTCGACATCGACAATTTTAAAGAACAATAAGGTTTCGAAATCATTCAAGATGAACCAAAACAAATCAAATAGATTCATGCCCCTGATAATGGCACTCTGTGTCATCATCGGAATCCTGTTGGGCTCGTTCCTCTCCAACCATTTCTCTGGCAACAGGCTCAACATCATCGGTTCGGGAAGCAACAGGCTCAACAACCTGCTCCATATCATAGACGACCAATACGTGGACGAAGTCAACATCGACTCGCTTGTCGACAAGGCCATTCCCCAAATCCTCAAGGACCTCGACCCCCACTCGGTATATATCAGCGCCAAGGATATGCAGACGGCGGCCGACGACCTCAAAGGCTCATTCTCGGGTGTGGGAATCGAGTTCACCATTCGCCAAGACACCATCCACGTGCAAAATGTCATCAAGAACGGGCCGGCGGAGCGCGCCGGACTGTTAGCGGGCGACAAGATTGTCGCTGTAGATGGGAAGCCGTTTGTGGGCAAAGTCGTCACCAACGAGGAGGCCATGCACAAGCTCAAGGGCCCCAAAGACACCAAGGTGCGGATAGGCGTGGTACGCTACGGGCAAAAGGGCATCAAGACCTACACCGTGACGCGCGGCGACATTCCGCAGAAGAGCATTTCGGCGGCCTACATGCTCGACGACAACACGGGCTACATCCGTGTAAAGAACTTCGGCGAGAACACCTATCCCGAATTGATAGTGGCGCTGGCCAACCTCTCAAAACAAGGCTTCGGCAACCTTGTCATCGACCTGCGCGACAACACGGGCGGTTATCTGAAGAGTGCCGTTCAGATGGCCAACGAGTTCTTGAGCAAGAACAAGCTCATCGTCTACACCCAGGGACGCAAGTCGCCCCGACAGGACTATCGCAGCGATGGACGCGGAGCCTACCAGAGCATCCCGCTTGTGGTGCTCATCAACGAGAGTTCCGCATCGGCCGCCGAGATTTTCGCCGGAGCCATGCAGGACAACGACCGCGCAACCATCATCGGCCGACGCTCGTTTGGCAAGGGATTGGTACAACAGCAGATAGAGTTCCCCGATGGGAGCATGATCCGACTCACCATCGCACGCTACTACACACCTTCTGGCCGCTGCATTCAGAAGCCCTACGTGCCGGGTGACGAGGAGGACTACGAGCTCGACATCCACCAACGCTACAACCACGGCGAGTTCTTCTCGCAGGACAGCATCAAGCACATAGGACCTGCCTACCACACCAGCATCGGACGAGTGGTGTATGGCGGTGGCGGCATCACGCCCGACATCTTCGTGCCCGAGGACACCACCGACATCACCTCCTACTACAAGTTGGCTGCCACAAGCGGACTGATGCTGCAATATGCCTACGAGTATACCGACAACAACAGGCCTACGCTGAAGCAGTTTGAGACGATGGAGGACTTGGCCGCCTATCTGAAGAAGCAGAACATCGTGGAGAAATTTGCCACCTACGGGGAGAGCCATGGCCTGAAACGCCGCAACCTGCTCATCAAGAAGAGCCACCAACTTTTGGAGCGCTTCCTCTTGAGCCGCATCATCTACAACATGCTCGACGAAGCAGCCTGGACCCAATATGTCAACACTGACGATCCCGTGATACGGCGCACCATGCAGGTGTTCCGCTCAGGCACAGCGTTCCCTCAACGTCCCAGCCTGAACAGCGCCAATGGCAAGGTGTCGATGGCAGGCATGCCATCGCTGCCTCTTTGCCAGATGAACTGCACGGCTTGGATGCCCCAGAATTTGTATCAACAATTTATCTACGACGATTTGTTCACCCCCACCCTAAAACCCAAAGAGCGGGTATACTTGGCCTGATATGGAAAAGTCTGAGCTCAGAAAAGAAATACGTCAACGCAAGCGACAATTCACGCAGCAGCAGCTTCGTGAAATGTCGCTTGCCATCATCGACCGCCTGCTCAACCATCCCAAAGTGAAGGCGGCGCATACGGTGTTGTTCTATTACTCCCTGCCCGACGAGGTCTACACCCACGAGGCTGTGGACCAGCTTGTAGCCCAAGGCAAGCGAGTGCTGCTGCCAGTGGTGCTGCCCGACAACGAGATGGAGCTACATGAATACACGGGGCCAGAGAGTATGCAGGAAGATTGTTACCACATCTTGGAACCTAAGGGCAAGACTTTCACCGACCTGTCGGAAATCGACGTGGCTCTCATTCCCGGCATGAGTTTCGATGCCAATGGACATCGACTCGGCCGCGGCAAAGGCTACTACGACCGTTTTCTTGCAAAGGTGCCTTCCTTATATAAAATAGGAGTGTGTTTTCCGTTCCAGAAATTGGAAGAAGTGCCCTCTGACAAATATGATGTGGTGATGGACGAAGTGGTTCAATAGATTCTCACATCCACAATGATGCTCGCCCCAACGGCTTCGTTGAGGCGTTTAAGGAGCTGGGACCTCATCATGCTGAGGTCCTGGCGTAGGGCTGGATTGAGAATCTTCACATGAAGCACCTGGTCGCTGATATACTTGTTTCCCGTATATCGGCCAACTGAAGGGCCGACTACGCTCTCCCAGGAGTCGAGCAGCCGCTTCTGAAGAAGTGGAGTCTCCAATCCCTCTTCACGCAAGAATTGCGGCAGCAACTCGCCAATGCTCTTCACCTCACGTCTTTTCATATCAACATTCCTCTTTTTTTTCTCTTTCCTCTATCTGTCCATCCATCACGTCGAACAGTTTATAATCAAAGTTGGAGTGGCTCAAGATACGGTCCAAGTGGTCACGATTCGTATCGGTAATGAATATCTGGCCGAAACTGTCGCCCGCCACAAGTCTCACAATCTGCTCCACACGGCTGGCATCCAACTTGTCGAAGATGTCGTCAAGCAGAAGCAGCGGTGTGGTGCGCGAGGCCGTCCGTCGAAGCATGTCAAACTGGGCGAGCTTCAACGCCAACGCAAAAGTCTTGCATTGTCCTTGGCTTCCTTCCTTCTTCAGGGGGAAACCACCCAAGAGCATTTCCAAATCGTCGCGATGAATCCCATGGAGCGAATAGCCCACTATACGGTCCTTGGCCCTGTCGCGGCGAATTACATCGAGCAACGGCCCGCGCTGCCCATGTGAGAAATATTGCAGTGTAACCTGCTCGCGGTCTTGAGATATACTGCTGTAGATGTGCTGGAACACAGGCTCCAACTCATTGATGAAAGCTTCGCGCTTATGGAAAATCACCTCTCCATTTTGCGCCATCTGCTCTTCCCAGATGTCCAACAAGGCCGGGTCCGGCTCATTGTCCATCTTGAGCAGGCTGTTGCGCTGCTGAAGAGCCTTGTTGTAGTTCATCAAGGCTTCCATATAAATATGGTCACACTGGGATATGACAACGTCCATCAGTCTGCGGCGTTCCTCGCTGCCCCCTATGATAAGCATGTTGTCGGCTGGAGAGACAAGGATGAGAGGAATCAAGCCAATATGGTCGGCCAAACGGCGATACTCTTTCTTGTTGTGCTTGAAGTGCTTCTTCACCCCCCGCTTCATGCCCACGTAGACATCATCCGCCTCACCGGCATCATTCTCATAATGGCCTTCAAGCACGAAGAAAGGTTCTGTGTGACGAATGACCTGAGAGTCTATTGGGGTGGTGCTGCTGCGGCAGAACGACATGTAGTACACAGCGTCAAGGAAGTTGGTCTTGCCCGTCCCATTGGGGCCTATGAGGCAATTCATCTTGGGGGAAAGGCTCAGGCTAACTTCTTGCAAGTTCTTATAGTTGATAATGCTAATCTTTTTCAGTATCATAATAAATCGCGATGCAAAGTTACACGATTTGAGAGTGAAAAACAAAAAAAGTAGCAAATAAATTTCACTATCTGCAATAAAATGAGTAATTTTGCCACGCTGAATCCTTAGGGGTTCATAGTGCCTGTCGTGAAGCACGGCACAGACAACTAAGAAACAACAAAAACAATTAGAATAAATGGCAAAGAAGAACAATCTGGAAACAGTCCAGAATGAACAATTGTCTGCAACAGAAACATTGGTAAATAAAAACAGGAAGCTGATTCTCGGCGTTCTCGCAGCTATTTTGGTCATTGGCATTGGCTGGTATCTCTATCACCAATACGTGGCCATCCCCCGTGAGAACAAAGCCAGCACTGAACTGGCCAAAGGTCAGGAGTATTTTATGGCCGAGCAGTTTGACAAGGCCCTCAATGGCGACGGCGCCACCTTCACGGGCTTCAAGCGCATTGCCGACGACTACAGCAGCACTGATGCCGGCAATCTGGCCAACCTCTATGCAGGACTCTGCGAGGCCAACCTCGGCAAATGGCAGGAAGCTGCCAACTATTTGGAGAAGTTTGACACCTCCGACGATGCCGTCATCAGCCCCAACGCAGTTGATGCCTTGGGCAACGCCTACGCCCACTTGAACCAGCTGGACAAGGCCGTCGACTGCTTCAAGAAGGCTGCAAAGATGGCAGACAAGGCTGCCAAGGACGGTGTGAACAACACACTCTCCCCCCACTATCTGCTTCAGGCCGGTGAAATCCTTGAAAGCCAGAACAAGAAGGCTGAGGCTCTGGAGATTTACCAGAAAATCAAGAAAGACTATCTGAACTCCTACACCGTTCAGACCAAACAAATCGACGCTTATATCGAGCGCGCTTCCAGATAACAAGTCATGGCTACCGCTCTACATCATCTTTCCGACTACGATTCAGCCCAAGTGCCAGATGCGAGCAACATGTGCTTCGGCATTGTGGTTGCAGAATGGAACAAGGAGATAACAAGCGCCTTGCTTGACGGTACGGTGAAGACGCTCGAAAAGCATGGCACGCTTCCTGAGAACATCCACGTGAAGACCGTGCCGGGCAGTTTCGAGCTTGTCTACGGCGCCCAGCAGCTCTGCAAGAGTGAGAGCTTTGACGCCGTCATTATCCTCGGCTGCGTTATTCGCGGAGAGACTCCCCATTTCGACTACATTTGTCAAGGAGTCACCTATGGAATAGCGCGTCTCAACGCCAGCCAGAACACTCCCGTCATCTATGGTCTTCTCACCGTCAATGACCTGCAGCAGGCCCAGGATCGCAGTGGGGGAAAATTGGGAAACAAGGGTGAGGAATGTGCTGTCGACGCCATCAAGATGGCAAAGTTCTGAACCACTCAAAGCTATAAGAAAAGGCTTAACCGATGATGTGTCGGCTAAGCCTTTTTTATTTGAAGTCGTACCTTATTTATTTAAGGCCGGTTCTAAAAATTAGGTTTAGGCTGGTTCTATAAATTAGGCTGATAGAATAATCGATAAAGTGCAGTTGTTGTTTCGGTCGTCTTCTGCATCTATTGGTCTCAAAACGTCAAGCCTCATCGGTCGTGTAGCCCACTACACTCCCTCTTCAACTTACGTTTTGAGACCGAGCTGGCAGAACCTTTTCGATAAGCCAAATGAGCAGAGCCAAGCTCGCTTGAGCTCTGCCATGGCGAGAAAAGGTGGGTGCTGGGCCCAATATGGCTCGACCTAATTATTGGATCCGACCTTAAATGAACAGCTGCCACTCCACCTCAACGGTTGGTTAGGAAACGATTAGGAAACCGTTGCCTATCCTCCATGGCGGGAGTAAAAGCCAAGAGAGGCTTTCATGGTCTCCGCCTACCCTATTGCCAAGCCGTCAGTCGTTCTGCATCAAAATCCTATGAGCCTGTTCAAACTCTTTCGGATAACGGCCTTGCAGGCACATATTGACAAAGCTGTTGCTGACCATCTCGATGTCGCTAAGGTCCACGCCCTTGCCGCGCATCACCTCCTTGCCCAGACACACCTCCCAAGTTGTGGTGAAGCAACTGTCTTGAGCCCCCATATAGCCCAGGTCGCTGTTCGGTGTACGCATCACCTCATATCGAATGGATTTCTTGGAAGGCACAGGCCGCATGGCAAGCATCAAATCATAGCCTTGGCGCAACTGCTCCTTATACTTTGCTGTTCCGGGGAACATCTCATTAATAACAGGCATCAGCTCATCAAAGGGATACGCCTGTAGCATAGTCATCAGTTTCATGTCGGATATATCATCATTTTTGATTAGTCACCCATGTCACCCTCGGTGCCATCGCTCTCGGTATCGAGCTGCAAATCTTTCGTGACGCTCCAAGCACCCGTTCGGGAAATCCTCACCGTAAGCGTGATATAGTCGTCACTGCTCATCTGGTTGGGCGAACCCACACTGGCTTTCAGCTCCACGTTGTCGCCCTCCGCCTTGGAGTAAATCATGCTGTAGAGCACACCGTTCTTCTTCGTATGCTCATCGAGGTTGGCAGCGAAGTCTTCCTTTGAAAAGACACGCTCAAAGAACACGCTACCGTCGGCACGCAGAATCCTCACGCAGATTCGGTTGTCATAGTATTTCACTCCCTCATCATCGGTGGCCACAGGCAGAGAGGCGTCGGCCTTGCGCTCCACCACAGCCTTATAGTTGGCACCCAGCCACTGAAAGTCATAGTTTCTGGTCTGGTCGCCCACCTTTGCCGTACTCTGAGGTTTCCTCACTTCCGTCTTATGGATGATGATGGTTGTGTCGTCCTGCTTCTTCTTGCATGATGTAAGCAGCAGCCCCACACAAAAAGCCATGAAGAATGTTGTCGTGTAAGTTCTCATCATTCTATTGTATTTGGCGCAAAGATAATAAAAAAATCCATAACAGCACAGCATACGGCGTTAGATTTTCCACAGAACAACGGCAAAGCACCGCCCCAACTCCCACAACCTGGGCTCTTATTGGGAAGGGCCAAGCCAAGCGCCATTCTTTCATGTCCATCTGAATGAAGAAAGATTTCTTCATGGAGGTGACGATTTTGGCATATTTTTAGTAACTTTGCGAAGCATACAACCAAACGAAGCAGCCATGCGTAATTTCAAACTCTTACTCCTTGTCATCATTGCGGCCTTGGCCTCCTGCTCGAAGAGTGGCAAAGAAGAGGCTAAGCAGCCCGAGATAGACACCATACCCGTGCTGGTGAGCCAGATACAGAAAGACTCCCGGCTCTACACGGCCGAATGCCACATCCACAAGATTGTGACACAGAACGACGTGAAGAAAATCAACGGGAGTTTTCTCAACAAGAAGTTCTCCGTTGATCTGCCTTTCAGTTCCCGACAGGTGGCCATCCCCATGGACGCCACTGTGAAGGCCTACGTGGACATGGGCAAGGTGACGGAGGAGAACATCCACCGCAACGGCAAGAAGATTCAAATCGTGTTGCCCGATCCGCAATTGGTCGTGACGAGCACGAAGATTGACCACAAGGACATGTCGTCGTATGTGGCTCTGCTGCGCAGCAAATACACCGACAAGGAACTCACCGCCATCGAGCGCCAGGGGCGCGAGGCGATGATGGCAGACATTCCCCAGCTGCGCATCATCGAACAGTCGAGAGCCAGTGCCGCAAGAATCATCATACCCATGTGTACGGCTTTAGGCTATGAGGAGAAGAACGTGACGGTGACTTTCAGGAAACAGGAATATACGTTGGACGAAATCAAACAAATGACACAACATGAAGGCAGATAACTCCCACTCCACTCCCAAATCAGAAGACGGCAAGGGATTCAACCCAAGCAACCACCCCACACCGATGGAAAAGCTGCTGAAGAGCCTCACGGGGGCAACCGTCAACCACCTGCGAGTCACTTTGACCGTGGCCGCAGCCACAGCCGTGCTGATTGCGGCAGTGGTGATTGTGGCTCGCCTCACCATCAACGACAGCCATGCTGAAATGGAAAAGGCGAGCAAAGTCACACTCTCGCCCACCCAAATCACCTCGATAGAGGACATTGGGGAATGGGAGTTCCTGTCCATCGCCGACGAAGAGCTTGTCGACACGGTGAGCCACGGATTCTTTGGCGACGACCGCTTGGTGCGCATCTACTACGGCACTCTGCGGCTTGGCGTGAACATGCATGAGGTACACAGCGGCTGGCTGACCATGGACAAGGATACCGTGGTGGCCACCCTGCCGCCCATCAAGCTTCTCGACAATGACTTCATTGATGAGGCCCGGACCAAATCGTTCTACGAAGAGGGCGACTGGAACCAGGCCGACCGCGAGGCTATGTACCAAAAAGCCTACAACCAGATGTACAGCCGCTGCATGACTCCCGACAACATCAAATCGGCGGAGGAGAACGCCAAGCTGCAGCTCTCGAACATCCTCCACAGCATGGGATTCGAACACGTCAGGGTGGACGTGGGCATCAAATAGAAAGAAAGCCTCCACTGGATGGGCATATCCCAACCAGAGGAGGCTTTCACTTTCGGGCATTCCCGATTGGAGGGTGCAGGGTTAGAAGGTGAACCTCACCATAAAGCGGACTCCCTGCTTATGTGCGGTGGGCAGTTCGTTGTAGTTGAGGCGGCGCACATACTCCACGTGCAGCAATTTGAAGATATTGTGTATGCCGGCCACAATCTCGAAATAGGGCTTGTTGGGGTCCATCACGTTGCACCCCTCCGGGAACTCCATCAGCACGTCGCTGCCCTGGTTCTTGGCCAAGAAGGGATTGTTCTTGTCGGTCAGTTTGCCCCAAAGCATCTTCACGCCCAAGTATTCCCTCCACTTCAGACGCTTCAGCAATGGAATGCGGTTGAAGATCTTGCCGTTCAGATCCCAGCTCACGTCGGCGCTGAGGTAGCGGTCGTTGAGGAACTCCATGTTGTTGACGAGGTTGAACGTCTCGTCCTCCACGATGTAGCTCAAGTTGGCGGCCGGCATGATGAGCAGCGGATAAGGCACCTTGTTCCACTGCGCGCCCGCCTTGACAGAAGCGTCTATCTTGCCCCACGACCCCATCCAGAAGCGTTTGTAGATGCTTGCCTCCGTGAGGTTGTAGTTGTATTCGCCACCAAGGAATCCCTTGAATCCCATGGTGTGGCCAATGGTGAACACCGGCGCGTCGAGGTTGATGGGCAGACGGCGCTGCTTGGTGTTGATATAGGTTCGTCCGGGAGCCAACTGCAGCTGCATACTCAGCTCCGTGGTGCGTATCTTGCCGTTGTGGAGGAAGTCGCCGGCAGCATCAGAACTCAGCTTGGAGAGCTGCTCCGTGAGGGAGGGCTGGCCAGCGGCGATGTCGGACAGGCGCTGGAATCCCATTCGCCCGGCGGCCTCGTTGCTCTCGGTCTTCATGGCCACGGTGTAGTTGAGCCCCCATTCGTCTTCCCACTCAAACTTGAGCTGCTGGCGGTTGTAGAACATCATCTTATCGACTGTGGCCCACTTGAATGCCGTGAACACGTTATCCTTGTCGGTATGGAGGAACTTGTCTGACGGCGAGGCGACATCGTAGGTCGACGTGAAGCTCAACGTGCGCTTCGGGAACTCGCGCGGCAGATAGTCTTTCTTGTTGAACGAGTAGGTCAGGTCCGCCTTATAATAATTCTTCTTCGAGTCCCACCCATGGGCATAGTAGCCCGAGAGAAACCAATGCTTGTTGAGGTTGGCCGTGGTCTGGGCACTGATGCGCGTGCGGTATCCGTCGATGAAATTCTTGGTCAGAATCGTGTTCATGGGGCCGATGTCCACCTTGCTGGGATGCGACCCACTGCTTGTCTCAACGAAATTCTCGATGAGAGCCTTGGCGCAGAATATCACATATTTGAAACCTTTCAACTGTTCTATGCGATGGATGAAGGCGTTCATGCCGCTCTCGCCCTTGGTAAGTTCCACCGTGCGATATTGGTTCCAGAAAGCCTCGTCGCGCATCATGGCATTGGCCTCGCGCTTGGTCTTGGCCTTGCCCTTGAAGAGCTGGGCCTGTATGGGGTCGAAGGAGTAGTCGCTCAGCCGAGTCACCCGGGTCACGAGGGACTTGGCCAAGAACTTGGCCACCGACATCTCCACAATCATGTCATCGCTTGTGAGCACCCATTCACCGTTGGGCAACTTGGTATACTGCTGGGAGATTTGCAGGTTGTCAACAAAGTTGACGTCGCTTCGCTTGGGAATGGTCATGTCGCACCGCTTCACGTGGAGCGACGAGTCGGCCAGCACATACAGTTCGCCACGGAATCCAAAGTCCTGAATGTTGGCCGGGATGAACTGCAAGTGGTAACAGAGGTCGTTGTCCACATACACCGTGTCCTCTATATAATAATGGTAGAAGCTGATGGCGGTCTTGCCAATGGGACTCGGGAAGGGATACTGCAGCAGACGCACATAGTCCTCATAGATGTCCACGTCGGTGAAGACGTCTTTCAGTGCCACATTGAGAATGTCGCCTGTCTCTATCATCTGGTTCACGCCCGTGGAGTTCTGGCCGAGGATGATGCTCTTCTCCGTCTTCGGGTTTTTCCTGTATACAAACTTCGTGACCGTCTCGTCTAACGACAGCGGTAGGATGAGCTTGTTGTTGTACGAGCTGCGCTCAATCTGGTCCTTCAGCCAAGGTTTCTTGGCGAAGAATCCCGTGTCGAGGTCGCCGGGCTGGATGTCGTTCACGGCCAAGGTCAGCTTCTGGTATTTGTCGTATTGCAGAAAGTCGTGGTTGCGCAGGTCGGTCTGCTTCTTGGCCGCAATCACACGCTTCATCAGTTCCACCGCAGGATTGTCCTTTCGCGAGTATTTTCCTTTATGGGCAGTGATCTTCACCTCACTGAGCTGGCGGCTCACAGGGCGCAGCTTCACGTCGAGCCGGCTTGGCGTGTTCTTCTTAATGAGAATCCGGCGCGACTCGTAGCCCACGGCCGAGAATGTGAGATACCAACCCTCGTGGCGCGCTATGGAATAGTAGCCAAGGGCATTGCCGCTCACGGCCACATGGTTGCCCTTGTAGGAAGCGCTGGGAAACATCAGCGTGTCCTTGGTCTGGGCGTCAATCACATAGCCCTCTATCTTCTGGGCCGACGCGGACCCTGCGGCCAGCACCAGCATCAGAAGGCTTAATATAAATTTATATTTCATAATTCATCATTTTGAACGGTTCCCGCGAACTCCCATCGCTTGACTGTATGGAAGTTCCCTAAATTAAAAATACATATCCTCATTAAACATCATGGAAGCCTCCCAACGCAATAAGCCCATACCATGCAACATGGCGGAAGCTTCCTACCTTACAATTCCTCATACAACTCCCAACCCTAAAACATTCCTCCTCCCTACTCATCAGAGCAGCTGGTCCAGGTTGGTGATTATCCTGTCGGGAACAGACTCGTCGAAAGTCTCATCCGTCCATTCCTCCCCCTTGAACCATACAGTGTGGCATCCAGCCTCCTTGGCCGGCAGGATGTCTTTCTTGAAGCTGTCGCCCACCACGAGCGTCTCGCCTGGCTCCATGCCCAAGGCCTCCACTCCAAGCGTGAAGATGACGGGATTGGGCTTGCGCACGCCCACCACTGCCGACTCGACGATGCGGCCGAAGATGCCGTCGAGCTGAAACTCCTCAAGCACCCGTGCGATGTTGCCATAAAAATTGCTCACCAAAACCATCGGCCCACGCTCCCTCAGCCGCAGCAGCACTTCGCGGCTGTGGGCCGTGGTGGCCATCACTTGGCCATAAAGGTCGTTGAGCAGCAGCGTCAGACTGTGTTCCAGCTCAAAGTCGCTCACGTTCCAATAGCCTTTCTCTACCAAATAGCCCAACTCTATCCGCAGTTTTGTGGCAAGCGTCTTTCTGAACGTGAAGTCGGGTTTGATGATGGGCTCACGTCCAAGCTTGCGCTCTGCATAGACGTAAGACTCGCGGAAGTCGCTCTCTGCCACAGGCATATTCTGCCGCTCATAGGCATGCCAGATCACTTTGCCCCAATGGTTGCCGTTGGTATCGAGTGTTCCGCCGTAGTCGAAGATATAGCCCTTAATTTGCCAGTCGCTGCGCAGCGCCTCAGGCTGCAATGTCGTTTTGGAGTTCATCATTGGTTGACGAGTTGTTTGGAGAGTTGCCCACATGCCATCTCGTGGGTCTTGTGCATATAAAGATAAAGCACCGTCATGACTACTATCTCAAAGAGCGGATATATCCACACCTGGTCGACCAGCGCCGAGAGATAGAGTACGATGGCACGTGTGTTGAATGTCAGGATATTCGTGTAGGGCATCAACGGACGGCTCTTGGCCAGCAGTTGCTCC
Source organism: Bacteroidales bacterium (assembly GCA_004558865.1). Taxonomy (GTDB): domain Bacteria; phylum Bacteroidota; class Bacteroidia; order Bacteroidales; family Bacteroidaceae; genus Prevotella. The sequence goes on along the minus strand of SFCY01000001.1, from coordinate 3,046 downwards.
CTCACCCTGCTGCGGGTCTCGACGGAGCCGGTGCCCGACGACCACAACTTGAAGAAACGCTGAAATTGCGGCGTGCGCTTCTCTTGGCTGCGGCAATACTTGGCATAGTTGCCATAAAACAACCGGCCGAACCAGTCGCTCTTGGGCAAGGCATCGTGCTTGGCCTGCTCGTCGATGGAATTGTCAAGCTCGCTGCCCTCCTTGCCTTTCAGGAAGTAGAGGTGAATCTGCCGATAGTAGTCGGCCAGAGAGCTTTGGGGCGAATGGCACATCAGTCCGGCCACGATACACAGCACCCAACTGAACCATCCCCACTTGATGTCGAGCCCCGGCAGAATCTGGTCCATCAGGCGGTAAGCAATGGCGGCATAAATGGCCACAAACCACACATCGCCCGAGAATCCGTCGAGGGCGCGGCCAAGGAGCGTCTTCTTGTTGCTCAGGCGAGCCATCTGTCCGTCGGTGGAATCGCAGAAGTTGGCCAACATCAACAGTAGAATGGCTGCCACGTTGTGGCCAAGGTCGGCATAATGGAAGAACCATCCGGCCGCCAGACCCAAGAAGATGGACACGATTGTGATGACGTTGGGATGGATGCCCAGGCGGTTCCACGCCAAGGCAAACACAAGTCCGACGGGCCGCGTGAAATGCACGTCGAGCCACTCTTCGGTATCGTTGGATTTGAAGGATTCTCTAAGGAGTTGCTTGAAACTCTTTTTGCTCATTTTTGTTGTGCCAGTTGTGCGATGGCCCCGGCTGCCTCCTCCCTACAGCGGGAGAAGCTGGGCCAATCGTTGAAATCAATGATAAAATAATGGCCGTACTCATCAACGATGGCGTCGCCGCCATAAACGTCCACTCCCGCAAGGTGGGACAGACGCTCCACGTCGGCCTGCAGGCTCTCTCTGCTGAAGGGATAGTGGTGGGCCATGCCGTTGCGCCTCTCGTCGCCAAACTTAGACTGGCCGTCGTCTGTGGGATAGAAGTAGCGGAAGAAGCCATTGCTGACCCCATAGAACTTCACGAGGTCGCCCACGACATGCGCGCTAACCACAAAGTCGGTGATGCCCCGCCGAAGGAAGTCGCGCCGGGCTGCGGCGAGGGCCTCGCTGTCAGGGCAGAACACCACATCGGCCTTAGTCTGCGCTGCGGCATCGCCACGCTTGAGCCACCAGCCATGGGCGCTTTCCTTGGGAGGCATTGGTATGCGGTTCTGTCGCATAATAGTGTCCAGTCTGCTCCGTTGGCAGTTGGCCACGCCCTCGGGCTGGTTGAACATCCGGCGGCCTTCGCGCTCCAGCCCACCCAACACGCTGAGCGCTTGTGGGCTGCGGGCCATTGAAAGATAGCAGTCGGCCCTGTCGTCCGCACACAGCTGCAGCTCGTCGACGAGCACCGTGTCCCAGCCTCTGTCGGCAAGGATGCGAAGAACCGCCAGCAGTATGGCGCGGTCTTTCTCCACCGAGTTGGGCGAGAACACATTGTCGCGCCTTACACCCATCGCCCTCATTTCAGGAAGTCCTCCGCCTTTTGTATGTCGCTCTTGTGGTCGATATCGAGCACCTTGGAAAAGCAGAAAGCCTTCAGCCTCAGCCCCTCGCTGACGAGGGCACGCTGGAAGTTGCGCATCCGGCTCTCGCCGCGCTCTATGCATCTGCCCAGCGTCTGCAGGGCGCGCGGCGTCAGCCCATAGATGCCACCAGAGATATATTTGCAAGGCGGGTTGGTCGTGTCGTAGAAGCCCGTGATGTTCATGCCATCGTCCGTTCCCACATAGAGGGGCTTCTCATCGTCAACATAGTCAGTGACCCCCATCAGTCCATCATAACCCTCGCCCAATGCCTGCCCGAAAGCCGCCATGTATGTCGTGAACTCCTGCGGTCTGAAGATGGTGTCGACAGTGGTCAGAACGAAAGGCCCATTGCCCATGACATGGCTGAGTTCGTAAAAACTGTGCATCGAGCTTGGCGTAGTCTTCTGGATCCACTTCAGAGACACGGCCTTGCCTCCAAGCCCTTGCTGCTGGATCCTCTCCAAATGGTGGGCCACAAGCTGGGTGAGGCCATTGCAGATCACGTCAATCTCCTCGCCACCATTGGCCATAAAGATACGGATGAGCCTGTCGATGAGAGTTTCATCCTGTATCTTCACCAAAGGCTTGGGCGCAACTATTCCCTCTTGGGCCAGTCGGCTTCCTTCGCCTGCTGCTATAATGGCATATCTCATATCGTTAACGATTTTACCTTAATTTGGCTGCAAAGATACATATTATTTATCTATTGAGAAAACCAAACCTTTGTTTTTAGTTTTTTTTCATAGAATCCAATGCGCAAAAACAAGTGGCGGCCACATCGCCATCCATTCGCCGCCCCCGTCCCCATGCGTCTTCCTCCCCCCGTCCCCGTGTTTCAGACTGGTCTGACGTTCGTCGCCCCGTCGTCCAACGCTCGAAGGATTGCTGTCCGACGTTCGACAGACCATCGTCCTACGCTCTCCGCCACTCGCTCCGTGCGTCAGACAGAATCTGACGGACGCCACCTCCATCGTCCGCCCTGCATCTCCCAAAACGGGAGGAAGCTGAACACGTAGTGATAATGAACCTTAATTCCGCAACTAAATGCTTAATTTGCTATTAATATATTCTATAAATCTCTGAGGAACAATAAGTTCCTCAGAGTTTTGCCAAATGCAGAATTTTCACTAACTTTATGGTGTCAAAACAAAAGAAGCTCAATTCTACTTGACATGGCAAATTTTAGCAATAAAATACGACAATATTGTTCCCTACGGTGGAATTTTTTAGTTGTACCTTTGCCCATGAGTTTGTATTTTTTTTGGTTTGCAATACAAAATTACAAACTCTAGGGGAGAGTCAGCGGGCTTTCCCCGCTTTTTTTCGAGAGGAAACTCAAAATTGGCTACCTGACATTTTTATCGGACAGCAATAAAAAGTGTCTTTTTTTAAATATGGTTGACACCTCAAAAAGAAAAGATGGAAAAGAAAAAAGAGAGGCTCCAATCCCTATTGGATCGCAGTAAGTTAGAG
>SFCY01000035.1 GCA_004558865.1 Bacteroidales bacterium | reverse complement strand
AACTTACGTTTTGAATCCCGATATCTTGCAGAACCTTTTCGATAAGCCAAATGAGCAGAGCCAAGCTCGCTTGAGCTCTGCCATGGCGAGAAAAGGTGGCACTAGGCCAATACGACTCGACCTAATTTGTAGAACCAGCCTTAACTGAGCCGCAATCGCTCTCATGGCAGGGCGTCAACACAGGCCGCGGAGGGTATATATGACGGGAGTGTAGTTCGTTCTTCTATAAAGCACTCTCGCAGGAAAATGACGATTTGTGCGTCGCGAATGCGCATGTTTCGATTTTATTGTCTATTTTTGCAGCTGACAAGTAGGAAGGCACAGCGTCCCCGCAGCGCAAGAATGTGCGGCGAGGACACCGTGCAAGAATGTGCGGCGAGGACGCCCACCTCCTAAAAGCATTGGACAACTGTTTGGTTTTATAGAAGAAAGATATCTCATATTATGACTCTACAACAATTGGAATACGTTCTGGCCTTGGACCGCTATGGCAACTTTGCCAAGGCTGCCTTTGCCTGTAATGTCACGCAGCCCACGCTGAGCGCCATGGTTCAGAAGTTGGAGACCGAATTGGACATGAAGATTTTCGACCGGAGCCGCCAGCCCGTCGTGCCCACTCGCGATGGCAGGGCCGTGGTAGAGCAAGCCAAGGAGGTGCTCTATCAGACACGCCGCGTCAGACAGATAGTAGAAGAGGAGAGAGGAACGCTGGCTGGCACCTTCACCATCGGCGTGCTGCCAACCATAGCGCCCTATCTCATTCCCCTGTTTTTCCCGCAGATGATGAACGAGCACCCCGAGATGGACGCGCGCATTGTGGAGAAGAAGACTGAAGACATCAAGCGGGCTATGGCCAACGGCGAGCTCGATGCCGCCATAGTGGCCAGCGTGGAGGGACTCGACGACTTCGAAAGCCACTTCCTCTACTCTGAGCGCTTCCTGGCCTACGTGTCCGTGGGCGACCCGCTCTTTGCCAAAGACCGCATCAAGGTGACCGACCTCACCGACGAGTATCTGTGGCTGCTTGACGAGGGCCACTGCTTCAGAGACCAGCTCGTGAAGTTCTGCAATCTCAAGTCGGCGACACGCAGCAAGAAAGCCTACACATTGGGAAGCATAGAGACCTTCATGCGCATTGTGGAGAACGGCAAGGGCGTAACCTTCATTCCAGAGCTCGCCCTGGGCCAGCTCAACGAGAGCCAGCTTAGACTGGTGCGCCGGTTCATCCTGCCCGAGCCGCGCCGCGACATCATCATGATTACCCGCCGCGACTTCATCCGCAAAAAATTCCTCGACCATGTCGTTGGGCGCATCCGCCAGCGTGTGGCTCCCCTGCTGCAGCGCACCACCTGATTCATATCACTCGCCAAGCTCTCCCCTATAGGGTGTCATGCGTGTTTCTGTCTCTTGGCGGCTGCGGCTCTGTCGCCGCGGCAAGAGACCCTATGCCGTCGGAATGGTAGGCACAGGATAAGCCTATATGGCATGTTTTTCAACAAAAATGGATTTTTTTGTAAACAAATACCGCTATTATATAAAATTTTGCTATCTTTGCCTCGTTATAACTAAGAATACCGTAAGGGCCACTACCGCTCGCCCGGCAGTCCAAGGCAGGTGTGTAGGTTCTCCTTGACCTATTGGCCTCACTCTTGCCGCCATGCGGTGTCGTGCAGGCAGGTGGCGGTGGCGCTCAGAGCAACGTAAACAAACATATTAATCAACAATCTCTCTATGCGTAAGACAAACTTTACTTCCCTTTCCCTCCTCTTCGGAGCAGCCGCGCTGTTTCTGCCCGGCATGGCGCAGGAGTGCCACGCCCAGGCAGACTTTGACAACTGCCTGCCCCCGAAAGTCATCCACCACTTTGGTTTTGAGGACGCCGTCAAGGACGACTTCGCCGACGACACGCTCACCATCGACGGAAGGCGATGGCGATTCCACAACGCACGCATCGTCAGCGACTCCATCCTCGGCATTCCCGAGGGTCGCAAGGCCGTGCAGATACGCGCCGGCCAGCCCGGCGGTGAGCCTGCCTGTCTGCAGCTCCTCGACACCATCCATGGAGCGGGACTCACTTTTCAGATTGTACATTCGGGCATCGACCGCCTCATCAACCGCTCAAGGTGCTGGAACCTTGAAGCCTCGTTCGACGGCGGCAACACTTGGGCCGTCACCACTCCCGCCTTCGACTCTCGTTGCGAGTTTGCCTGGCAGAGCGTCACGGTTCCCGTGTTGCCCGACAGCGGCTACGTGTTCCGTTTCGTCTTCCACAACCCCGACAACAACCAGGGCAGCGACTGGTGCATCCTCATCGACGGCATCAGCGTGACCGAGGGCGACGGGGCCGAGATTCCCTGGTACGTGCAGCCCGGCAATATCACCAACGGCTTCGCCACGGCCACCGACAGCGTCAGCTTCCGTCCCGTGTTGTCCGGCTCAAGCTACTTCTTCGGCCCCGAAGAGTATGGAGGGCGCACGAGCGTCTATGTCACGGTCGACGGCGGCGAGCCGCAGGTGTTCAACGCCATGCCGCTCGACATGTCCATTACCCTGCGCAACCTCACTCTGGGCAAGCACCATCTCAACATCCGCTTCTACGACCGCAAGTTGGGACGCTTCCTCGACGAGGCGCAGCCCACCGACATCGACTTCTACGTGAGGCCCTACGAGGAGATACAAGGCATCGGCAACCTGCTCAAGGCCACTCCCGGCAAGTTCTATGAGCTGACCCCGCAGCCGGGCCACGACATCATCGTCAATTGGGCATCGCCCACGCGCGCCCAGCGGTGGCTCCACGACGGCACGGGAGGAATCCTCGTCGACGACCCGCTGTTCCTCGACCCCGTGGGGCAATACGTTCCCGACAACATGATGCACGTGAGGAAGATTCGTGGCCAGTTGGTGAAAGTGAGCAACAACCTCATGCTCCGCCTCGACACCAAGGCCGAAATCGACACGCTGGACACGAAGTTCATGTTTGCCAACTACAGTTGCGACGACCTGAGCCTCGTCACCGACGACCCGGAGGCATATATGGGCGCGCCCTTGTGTCTGACGCAGGTGAAGCTCTCTTCCGACAAAGGCCCGGTAAGGTGCCTGCCCAATGAGTTCATCAATGCCACCGACGCCAAAGGCAACACCATGCGGTTGGAGAACATCTTCACCGACATGTTCACCATGAGCAGCCTCGTGCAGGCCGACAGCATCATGGTGTTTGGCATCGTGGGCAAGTCGTTCATCGACGGCACGCCGGTGCTCTTCCCCTTGAGCACGGCTGAGGCAGCCACATCGGGCATTAGCACCGTGGCCTCTGCGATGGAATGTCCCGCCTACCGCGCGGCCGATGGCGCGTTGACGATTCTGCCCATCGACCGCCCTGTCAGTCTTGCCACGCTGTCGGGTGTCGTGATGTTCCGTGCCGAGCGTCTCTTGCAGTCGCGCACACTCTCGCTGCCAGCCGGAATCTATCTTCTCAACGGCCGGAAGATTGTCGTGAGGTGACGCGGCAAGGACGCGTCTGCCGCCATCTGGCCTTGCCAAGGCGTGGGCACCAATCACCCTAATGGCAATGTGAATTGTGTGGGTCTGAAGCGATGGGGAGGCCGTCGAGCTTGCTCGTAAGGCCACCCCATCGCTTCAGACCCATAGCTCCGGTAGGAGCGTAAGCCTGGACATGGCCATTTTCCTTCCCCTTTACATATAAACTTACCATGAATCCACGGAAAATATCCGCTGTGCCAAGGAAAGAACTCTTTAAAGGACTTGCCTTGGAGACGTTGGAGAAGCAGTGGGCACGGCCAAGGGAAGTGTCGACATACCTGTGCTGACCAAGACCTCGGTGTTTGTCATGGAGCTGAAACTCGACAAGTCGGCCGATGAGGCCTTGGCGCAGGTCGACGACAGGGTGTATGCCCTCGCGTGGAGACACGACGGAAGAAAGGTATTCAAGGTTGGCGTCAGCTTCTCTACGAAAGAGAGGACGGTTGTCGAGTGGAAATACGTGGAGGAATAGCCGCCTTCCTGCCTCGTACTTGGCGCGCGGGCAGTCTACGCCTCCCATCCGGCCACAAGCCATGCAGGCCGCCACGACCCATCGTGGCGGCCTGCATGGCTTGTGGCCGGATGGCGCTTCAGGCGGGAGCGGACAAGGCGGCTGTTCTGTTTGGCTTATAGGATTTTTGTGATAATCCGGAAGTTGATGACGGGATAGCCGATGACATGCTTGGCTATCTTCATGATGTCGCCGTCGTCGCTATCGCCGTATTCGTCCGGCATCTTGGTCAGCTCATGGCCTTGGCAGTATACCTTCGGCTTGTTCCAGAACATCACGCCGAAGTCGAACTGGAAGCCCATGCGGTTCTTGGGTATGGCCCGGCCTACGCCAATGCCGACGTATGGGCGGAAGCCGCTCACATGGACGTTGCCCTGCACGTTGCCGTCGTCGTCGGGCTCGAGGAGATAGTTGTCGTCAAACTCCACTCCTATCTTGTCGTAGCCCGCCTCTGGGTGCTGCTCCACATAACTGTTGTATTGGCTGATGCCCCGGAAGATGCCTTTCTCCTTGTTCTTCGCTTGGATGACGTTGCCGCCACCGAAATAGGCGCCCAGCGTGAAGTGGAAAGCGGCGTTCTTGCCGGGATAGATGTCGAAGAGCACGTGTCCTGTCGTGTTGTGGATCGAGGCCTCGTAGTCGATGTCCTCAGAGGAGCCGAGCGGCGTTTCCGGCAGGTTGAGCTCCGGATGATTGTAGCGGAGACTGTTGTATTCGCTTGCGCCGCCAAAATAGAAGTCGTCGCTCCACTTGATGGTGGGGAAGAAGTTGACACCCGCCCTGACGGCCACATAGCGCGTGATGGGCGCCGACACGTCGATGCCGATGCCCGGCGTTCCAATGTTCAATCCTATGGACAGATGGTTGAAGATGTTGTTGTCGGAAGAGACACTGTCGGTCGCCTCCTGGGCCGCAGACGGCAATGCTGCTGAAAGCAGAGTCGCCACAATACAAGCCCTAATGATCCGCATAGACTGCATACCATTAACGTTGTCATTGCTGCAAGACGGGGCTCAGCGTTAATAGATTGTTGTCAAGGGAGAAGACCCGTCCCATCACTTTCAGCCCCTTTCGGTCGGCCGAATTGCAATTGTGGTGTATTCCCCCCACATGCCGCCATGAGCTTGGCTGCCATGTTTTGCAGTGCAAAAGTACAAAAAAAACACAATTGTGGACATTTCACACTGTTAAAAAAATGTTGCGACTCGTCCAGATTTGGCCGCACATGTATCAACCAAATATAAAAGTAATGTTTAACCGGGTCAACCAATATTTAAAATAAGGCTTAAAGTAGTCAACCAAAAGCGTTAAACTACATTATTTTTAGAACCGACCTACAGTGTGACAACTGTCACACAACAATAGAACAACCGTCACACAACAATAGAACAGTTGTCACACAATTGTGTGACAACTGCCACACACTGTCTCTACGCGCCGCCAAAAATGTTAGGAGCCAATTCCGAGAAAAAGAATCAATGGCACAAGGGCGTAAATGGGAATGGACGAAAGTCAGCAAGAAACGGCTTTCACATTCCCGCCATTCTTTGTAACTTTGCAGACGACAAATAGGAGGCACGGCGTCCCCGCCGTGCAAGAATGTGCTGCGGAGACGCGTGCAAGAATGTGCTGCGGGGGTGTCGTGCAAGAATGTGCGGCGGGACGCCGCACCTCCTACTAAACAGTGAACAAGAGACAAATTCTGGGAATCATGATGATGGACTACAATTTTGAACGCATAGCGGAAGCCATCCGCTACATAGAATCCAACCGAAAGAGGCAACCGTCGTTGGAGGATGTGGCGCGCCATGTCTGCCTCAGCCCATTCCATTTCCAACGGATGTTCACGGCCTGGGCGGGCATCAGCCCGAAAAGGTTCTTGGAATACCTGAATGTGGAATACGCCAAGAGGATACTGGCACAGAGCCGGCTCTCCCTCCTCACCGCCGCCAACGAGGTGGGGCTGTCGAGCACCAGCCGCCTCCACGACCTCTTTGTCCACATCGAGGGCATGACTCCGGGCGAATACCGAAGCGGAGGGGCAAGCTTGAGGTTGCACTACGTGCTGGCCCACTCGCCTTTCGGCCAGACCATCATCGCCTCAACGGCAAAGGGCATCAGCTACATCGCCTTCGCCGACAAGGGCAAGGAGGAGGCCGTCGCCACACTGCAACGCGCGTTCCCTTTGGCCACCCTGTCCGAACAGGCCGACGAGCACAACTCGCGGGCGGCCGGCGTGTTCCGGCTGGATTGGGGCAACGTGGGCGAGGTGAGGCTGCACCTGCGCGGCACCAACTTCCAAATCAAGGTGTGGGAATCGCTCGTCAGGGTGCCCGCCGGGCGGCTCACCACCTATAGCCAGTTGGCTCAGGCTGTGGGCAGTCCAAAGGCCGTGCGCGCCGTGGGCTCTGCCGTGGCCGGCAATCCCGTGGCCCTGCTCATTCCCTGCCACCGCGTGATACGTTCCACCGGCGGCTTTGGCAACTACCATTGGCGGCCCGAGCGCAAGGCTGCCATCATCGGATGGGAGGCCGCACACTGCGGCGCGAAGGAAGAATGACGACGGATGGGAGCGGTTGCCCTGCGCGGTTCTTGGATTTCTTTTTGCCACATCTATGCCTTTAGTGAAGGAAAAGAAATTGTGAGGTTGACCGACAACAGGAAATTCGCTATCTTTAGGCAACTGGCACATACAGTATAATATGTAACATGTTTTTACTTCCGAAACTTGAGCAGTTTACAGCAGGCTCGTTCCCAGAGTTTATCGACCAGTATTACGGCCGTGTGATTTTTGCCCTAATCCGGCTCAGGCTTGTCTGCGTTACGCCTAAATAGGTGGCGATACTTCCCAGCGGCAATCGCTGTAACAAATCTGGTTCTTTCTCCAATAACTCCTTATACCGTTCCGAAGCGATAGCGGACAACATAGAAATCAGCCGTTCCTCAGTGGCAAGCAGCTCCATCTCCGCATAACGCCGTCCCCAATTGGCGATGTGCAAGTCTTCCGAAAACAACTCTTTCAATTTTTTCCTTTTCAATACATATAAGACGGAATCTTCCATCAATTCCATTGTTTCATATCCTGGCTCGTCATTTACATAGCCTTTCATAGAAACAAGGGTCGCTCCCTCTTTGCCGACCCAAAAAGTAATCTCTTTCCCATCCACCGAAGTATAGGCACGGACAATGCCTTGTTTAATGAAAAAGATGTCTTTCTCCACCTTGCCGCATTTCAATACTCGGAATCCTTTGGGATATGAGACTTCAGTCAGGCATTGTTGCAACCTGTCCAAAGAAGCGTCCGGCATGGCATATCTTTGGTTGATGATTTCCTTTATATCCATAGTTCATTGCTGTTGTTAGTGTGCAAAATTATAAAATAGCATACGGAAACGAGAATAAACAGATGTTTTTTGTCAAATGAAAAGTCTGTTTTTGCCAAATGTAAAAAGCTATTAGGGATTGTTTGTTTATTTTTGCGCCCGAATTTAATAAATCATAGGTGTGAATTGGATAATCTTATTATTGGCAGGATTGTTTGAGGTGAGCCTCACATTCTGTTTAGGGAAAGCGAGAGTGGCATCAGGAGTTGGATTTTATTTGTGGGGAAGCGGTTTCCTTGCCTCTACCGTACTGAGCATGACTTTGCTTGCCAAAGCGGTTCAGACTTTGCCTTTGGGAACTGCGTACGCCATTTGGACAGGAATCGGAGCGGTTGGTACGGTTTTGATTGGGATAGTCGTTTTCAAGGAACCTGCCACTCCCATCCGGCTTTTCTTTCTCTTCGCGCTCATTGCATCCTTGATAGGATTGAAAGTCGTGTCATACTGAAAGGAGACGACAAATGAAGTATGAATTAAGGGAGAACCATGGCATTCCGGTAGTTCTGCTGGCTCTGATGGCTGTTGCTACCGGACTTTCCGTTGCCAACTGCTACTACAACCAACCTTTGTTGGGTAGCATGGCAAAAGGTTTCGCGGTAAACGACTTTTCTGCTAGCATGGTAGCGACATTGACACAGATAGGCTATGTGACCGGACTTGTGTTTGTCATCCCGCTTGGTGATTTGGTCTCACGAAAGAAGCTGATATTGACCAATTATATCATATCTTCGTGCGCCTTGCTTGCCATATCCCTTGCCCCGAACATCTATTGGGTGTGGGGCGCATCATTGCTTGTCGGCGCATCTTCGGTTATGCCGCAATTTTTCATTCCGTTAGTATCTTACTATTCACCCCCTGCGCACAAGGTGCGCAACGTAGGGATTATACAATCTTGCCTGCTCATAGGCATTCTTGGTTCACGGGTATTCAGTGGCTTTCTGGCTGACGTATGGGGATGGCGTTCCGTCTATTTTGTGGCTTGCTTGTTTATGCTCGGATGCTTCCTGATGATTCACAAAATGCTGCCCATGTTGCCTGCCCGTTCACGAGAAAGTTATGCAGGGCTGATGAAATCCTTGTTGCGTCTGCTTATCAAATACCCGTGCTTGCGTATCGCGTCGTTGAGGGCGGCATTGGCTTATGGCTCGTTCTTTGCCTTGTGGAGTTGCCTTGCTTTCCGAATGAAGCAAGAGCCTTTCTTTGCAAGCGACGATATTATCGGAGCACTCGGTTTGTGTGGACTGGCAGGTGCATCCACGGTGGTTTTCATCAGCGGCTACGTCCAAAAGTACGGTGCGAGGTTCTTCTCCATTGTCGGAGGATGCGTCATCTTGTTTGCATGGTTGTTGGCATTTTGGGGAAATGACAGTTACTTGTGGATGATAATCGCCATCCTCTTGATTGATGCCGGTATGCAATGCATCCATTTGTCGAATCAGACCAGCGTAGTCGCCCTTGACGCATCTGCCATCAATCGTATCAATACCGTTTATATGACCATTTACTTTTTGGGTGGTTCTGCCGGTACATTCATTTCCGGTCTGTCTTGGCAGCATTACGGGTGGACGGGTGTGGTGGGGGTAGGAATTGCCTTTGCCATGGCTTCCTTGCTCGTAAACTGTTTCAAGCCCCAACGACATAAGGATGAATACTAAATATTCTTTCAGTCTGAACATTTTATGCTTTTCATCCATAAAAGTTGTCCGAACAAGCAAAGTAATCCTGAAAACAAAGAAATTCTTTTAACTCACTTGATTTTCAACAATAGTCCGTTTATTTTTTCGTAGGAACACAAGGTTAGAAGCAAACCATAGAAAATATCGCGAATAAGATAGGACGCAACTAATTGAAAATAAATGATTAGTGTAGAAATACAACGTCTAAAATAGGCTGTCTCACTGGTTTTTAGTAACTTTATAAGTGAAAATAAACATAAAGTTATGCTGATAACCAGCTTGATAAGCCGATATATGGAGCTCTGCAAAGCAGCTTTTTTATTCTGTGGTGGGACGAAGTCAAACAAAAGTATCCAATCAAACATCATGGAGATGCTATTTCTTTTGATGGTAATATCCGGAAAAGTAAATTTCACCCAAACGGGACGCTATGGTAAACGTGGTGAACAATGACCTAATTTATAGAACCAGCCTTAAAAGAAAAATTTAGGCTGAATCCTTAGAGGGTTCAGCCTATCTATGTATTCTCCGAAATCTTTGTCCGCAATCATCCAACAGCAGGAGCCTTGAAGCCCCACTCCTTTCAAGGAAAGGGAGAAAGTTACAGCACAAGGCACGGCCCTTGCAGTTGGAAAAATGCGTCTCTTACGTCTTTGGATGCTCATTTCTTGAGCCGCAGCGAGACGCCCACATCGGTGATGCCCTCAATCTGCTCATTCCTCATGTTGTGCCTCACCACAATGCGGATGCTGTCGCCCGCCCGGTAGGAATCGGTCGCCATGGGGAGGGAAGTCTGGTAATTGATGAACCCAGAGCCTTGGCGCACCCCATTGTTGTCGGCAAGACGGCATTCCACTGTGTCGCGCAGCACACGCTTCGAGGGAAACACCTGACGCTCAACAATGAGGGAGATGTTTCGGTAGGGATAGTCGTCGGTGAAACGGATGCCCAGCTCCAGCGCATAGCCGCCCCCTTGGCGCAGACGGGGTACGTTGAACTCCACAGCGTCCTGCTTGCTCCAGCCTCGCTCGGAGACGTGGCCATAACGGTCGAACACTACGCCAGCCTCACAACCGGCAAGAATCAGGACGGCCACCAAGAGAATTGACGTTCTCAGCGTTCTCATTGCTGTGGCCCGTTACCCTGCGGCTTGCCGCCTTGTGGTTGCTGGCCTCCGGCCTGTTGGCGTTGGCCGTCGCTGGCCTGTCGTTGGCCGCCATTGGGCTGTCGCTTGTTGCCGTTTTGCGGCTGCGCGTTGTCGGTCTGCCGCTGCGCGTCGGCTTGCGGGCGCTGCGGCTTGCGGTTGTTGCGTTGCTTAGGGGCTTTGTGCTGCTCGCGCCCATTGCCCTGGGGCTGCTCCTGCCTGGCTCCAGCATTGGCGGGCTCTGCCTTCTGTGCGTTGACGGCCTCTGGGGCTTCGGCCTTCTTCTGCCTGGCGTTCTTCTTTTTCTTGCGCTTGCTCTTGTCGAACCGGCTCACGTCGGCGTCGGCCAAGAGGTCGATGGGCTTCTTCACCTCTACGTCCTCTCCGTTCTCCTTCAGCGACAGGGGTTTCTCTCCATTGCGGTTCATCTCTATCACCTCGCGGGCGCGGGCGGCGGTGATCTCCACCAAGTTGGCGGCCAAATTTTTGTCGGTGGAATAGGTCACGATGCCTGTCAGGATGTCGGCCTTGAAATAATGGTAGTCGGCATCCTTGGTCTGCAGTACCACCTCCTTGGAGGGCAGCCGTCGGCTGGCCTCCATGTAGTCGTCGACCTCATAGTTGAGGCAGCACTTCAGCTTGGCGCACATGCCCGCGAGCTTCTGCGGATTGAGCGAGATGTCCTGGATGCGGGCCGCATTGGTGCTCACGCTGACGAAGTTCTTCATCCACGTGGCGCAACAAAGCTCGCGCCCGCAGGGGCCTGTGCCGCCTATGCGGCCGGCTTCCTGGCGTGCGCCGATCTGCTTCATCTCTATGCGCACATGGAAGGTCTCGGCCAAGATCTTGATGAGCTGGCGGAAGTCCACACGCTCGTCGGCAATGTAATAGAAGATGGCCTTGTTGCCGTCGCCCTGGTATTCCACATCGCCTATCTTCATCTTCAGCCCCAAGTCCTTGGCTATCTGGCGGCTCTGGATCATCGTGCCGTGCTCGCGGCTCTTGGCCTCGCGGTATTTGTCCATGTCGGTCTCCTTGGCGATGCGGTAGATGCGGCGTATCTCGTCGGGCGACTTCAGGTTGGCCTTCTTGATTTGGAGCTTCACCAATCGACCTGTGAGCGTCACCACACCGACATCGTGGCCGGGGTTGGCCTCTACGGCAACGACGTCGCCCTTCTTCAGGTCGAGTCCATTGACGTTGTGATAGTATCCCTTGCGGGTGTTCTTGAATTGCACCTCCACAAGGTCGGTGGACTCTGCGTTGCCCGGCACGTCCGACAGCCAGTCGTAGGTGTTGAGCTGGCGGTCCTGTCGCCCACAGGCGTGGCAGCCGAATCCTCGGTCGCACGTGCGCAGAATCTTAAAGTTCATATTCTTATAATCCATATATTCATCAGTTAAAGTTCATTGTTGTCTTGTTTCATTTCCTCATGATCAGCACGATGAGCTGGAGGGCCATGCTGAAGAACACCATCTTGGGATTGCCGTTGCGCGCGATGTCGACGGTGGCCTTTTCCATGGCCTCGCTGATCTCAACCACGTTGGCCTCGTTGATGAAGCGGGCGAAGTTTTTGGAGAAGTCCTCCTCGTCCTGCGTCATGTAGTTGAGCTCGGGGTTGTGAAAGTTGTAGATGAAGTTCTCGCGAATCATCCTGAGAAAGTAGTTGAGCATCCTCACCTGCTTCTCGCGCTCAAAGTCGGCCACGGCCAGGCTCCATTTCTTCAGTTCCTTCGCGTCGCGCTTGTAGGCCAGCCGCATCAGCATGATGAAGAGGTCGAGGAAGGTTCGGCTCTCGTTTGAGGCGTCTATGCTCTCCAAGGCACGTGTCCAGGAGCCGTTGGCCAGCCGGGCCACTCGGTGGGCCATGTCGGGCGTGAGCGCGCGGCGGCTGATGAGGGCCTGCTCGATGTCCTCCGTCTCCAAGCGGGGAATGTCGATGCGCTGCACACGGCTTCGGATGGTCTCCAGGAGCCGCCCGGGATCCTCGCTCACAAAGAGGAACACCGACTGCGAGGGCGGTTCCTCCAAGAGCTTCAGCAGTTTGTTGGCGCATGTTGCGTTCATGCTCTCCGGCTGCCAGACGAGGGCGACCTTGTAGCCACCCTGGTTCGACTTCAGCATCAGCTCGTGTTGCAGGCGGTCGCTCTCAGGCTCATAGATCATGGCCATCTTCTTGTCTTTCAGCCGCTCTGCCCATTGGTCGTGCTTGATGTATGGGCCGTCGGCGAGATACTGGTTCCACTGCTTCATGTAGTCAAGGCTGGTGGTGGGGGTGGTGGGTCCCTTCTTCACGACGGGGAATGTGAAGTGGAGATCGGGATGCTCCCATTTGGCAAGCATGGCATGGGCGTTGGCCCGCTGTTGCTGGGAGAAGCCGCCCACGAAATCCCTCAGCTCCGGCTCGGCCTCCTCCTCGGGGCCGATGTCGCCCAAGAGGAGGGAGGCGAAGGCCAGTGCGAGGGCCATCTTGCCGCAGCCTTCCGGCCCGCAGAGCATCATGGCATGCGGCACGCGGTTCTCAGCCACCAACTGCAAGAGCCGTCGGCGGGATTCTCTCTGACCTATGACTTCGTTGAAATACATCTTCTTTCTATTATAGGATTTGCTTGCATATTTCCCTCACCGAATCCACGGCTCCCATCGTGTAGATGTGGATGTTGTTGTAGCCGTTGGCGAAGAGCTCACGGCATTGGGCCGCCGTCCACTCTATGCCCAACTGCCGGGCCTCCTCGTCGGTCTTGAGCCGCAAAGCCTCGCGGGCCAGGTCCTCGGGCAGGTCGCAATGGAATGTCTTTGGGACCAAGGTGATTTGCGAGAGTTTGGCAAAGGGCTTCAGACCCGGCACGATGGGGATGGTGATGCCCATGTTGCGTGCGTCGTTGACAAAAGAGAAGAACTTGCTGTTGTCGTAGAAGAGTTGCGTCACGGCGTAGTCGGCTCCCATCTGCTGCTTCTCCAACAGGTGCACCATGTCCTGATGCAGGTTGGGCGCCTCATCGTGCTTCTCGGGGTAGGCCGCCACACCGTAGTGGAAGGGCAAGCCGGGATGGCGGATGGGCGAGCCGTCGATGAAGAAGCCCTCGTTGAAGCGGTTGACCTGCTTGATGAGGTCGGTGGTGTGGAGGTGGCCGCCGGGCACGGGAGTGAACGTCCGCTCGTCGCGCGCCTTGTCGCCACGGAGGAGCAGCAGGTTCTCGATGCCCAGGAACTGGAGGTCGAGCAGTTCATACTCGGTGTCCTCGGCTGTCGTGCCGGAGCAGATGACGTGGGGGATCACCGGGCAGTGGTATCGCTGCTGAATGGCCGCCGCAATGGCCACGGTACCCGGGCGCCGGCGTATGCGCCTTCGCTCGTAGTTGCCATTGGCCAGCGGGTAATAGACATACTCGCTGTGGTGGGTGGTTATGTTGATGTAGAGGGGATCAAAAGCAATCAGTTTGTCGATGGAGGAGTAGAGGCTCTGGGTGCCGTTTCCCTTCAAGGGAGGCAGCACTTCAAACGACACTTTTCTCTCGCCCTCATGATGTTTCAGCAGTTCGATAACCTTCATGTATGCAAAGGTAGGCAAAAAAAACAAAATATTCTAATTTTAGCGGCAAAACCTTATCCATGCACAATCCGCGGTGTCTCTCGAAGCGGCACAATGGCCCGCGACGGCCCCACCCCTGCTGTTGGGGTGTTTGCGGACAGCCCCAAAATGAAAACGGGATGGCGGCCCAAGGCCACCATCCCGCGGTAGATTATGTTTCTGTCAATCCAATGTTTATTTGAGTCTTTGTGTCAATTCTAACGCTTCATCACTTTCACGGTCTTGCCGTCGGCTTGCTTGATGATGTAGATTCCGGGAGCGGAAACCGAGTTCACGCGTCGGCCGCTCATGTCGAACATCTCAACTGGAGCCTTGCCCTCGGAGATTTCCACACCCTTGACGGCTGTGGCCTCGCTGCCCAATGGCACAGGATAGCCATCGTTCAAGCCGTCGACGAAAATCCAATACTTGGCTGCCTGACCGTTGTTCAGTTTGTTAGTGAAATCCTCAGTCTTCATGCTGCTGCTTTGGAGGGTGCTCACTCCGTCTAAGGGTGAGAATGCGGCGTTGATGTCACTTGCGAAATAGCAGTTGGACATTGTGAGCAGGTCTGTGTTGTATCCGTCTGCTGTGGCGCCCGGCATGATGTAGCTGGCGGGAACGATGGGATCCATCATGGCGGTGCTTCCGCCGCTGATTGCACCTGCGTTGTAGCAGTTGGTTATGGTCACATAGTTGCCTGAGTTATAGAGGGCGGAATAGCCTAAGATGCCGCCGCCGTAGTCCTCGGTGCTTGCCTTGTAGATGCTGCCCGTGTTGAAGCAGTTGTTGATGGTGGCGGAGGAGAAATATACCCAAGCGAGGATGCCACCGGGCGAATAGCTTGTGGCATTGATGGTACCCATGTTGCCGGAATTCTCAATCTGAACTTCTACCTGTTGGTTGGTAGACAGGATGCCTGCTGCGAAGCTTGCTTCCACAGAGGCTGCGTTGGTGCTGCGGTTGATGGTGAGCTTGCTGTCGGCTCCTTCTGGCGACGGCATGGCGCTGCCGCACAAGCCGGCTGCGTAGTTGGTGGCCTTCACTGTGACATCGGAGGCGACATGGCAGTTCTCGATAGTAGTCTTGCCGATAGAGAGACCCACCAGTGCGCCAATAGCTGCACTTCCCTCGAAGCTGGACTTGGCAACGGTGAGGTTCTTGATGGTGCCGTCCCTTACAATACCGAAAAGACCGAGTGACATACCGGAGGAATAGTATTCCTTTACACCGTAGACGGTGTGTCCGTCACCGTCGAAAATGCCGGAGAATGCGAGCATGTTCTCTAAACCTGCTCCCTTGAGCTGGTTGCCGATGGGAGTGAAGTTGGTCACTTTCTGCACGTCGATGTCATTGGACATCTTGAAGTAGCGGCCACTGAAGGCCTGCGGGTCGCGGTCGGCGCCGCGTACGGAGTCGGAAAGTTCCTGCAGGTCCTCCAAGCAGGAGATTACGTATGGGTCGTCCTCGGTGCCCTCACCGCCGGAGAAGAGGATGTTGGGGCGTGCCTTGTTGGCCGTCACCGTGAGGCTCACGGTTGCCGTGAGGTCGCCGTATGAGGCTGTGATGGCGGCCGTGGAGTTGCCACGGTGCTGCGGCTGGCAGGTGATGGTGATGCTGTCGGTACCGGCCTCCTTGCCTTTCTCCACGGTGTAGGAATAGACATCGGTGTCCACCCCCGTCAGCTTGTAGGTGGGCTCGCTCACGCCCTCAACGCCCGAGTAGGTTACGGCGATTTTCTGGGTGGCTTTCTTGCCCACGCCTATCTGGCCGAAGTCGACGGTGGTCTCAGAGAAGCCGAGTGAGGCAGCCTGCGGCCCGCCGTTCATGTCGGTGATGGTGATGTCGTCGAAGTTGGTGATCTTTGTGTTGGAGGTGAACGTCGAAGGGTCGAGTGTGGCATAGTCGGCGCGGATGATGCGCACGTAGGCGTTCTTCTGGTTCACGTCGCGCTCGATGGTCTGCACCTCGGCGTTGGCCTTGAAGCTGTTGCCCACGGTGGACCAAGCCTGGCCGTTGGCCGACCACTGCACGATCCACTCCACTTGGCCGTCGTAGTCTGTCGGCCAAAGGGTGTTCTGGCGGATGGAGAACTTCACCTTGCCGATGTCGCGGGGCGAGGTGAGCGTGAAGTTGGAGAGTTCCGGACCCAATTTGCGGTCTTTCTTGCTCTCGCCATAGAGTCGCATCGACTTCTTTCCGTTGAACCAGTCCTCGCTGTATTCGGAGGAGCCTGTCGAAGGCATCACGCCGTGCACGTGCCAGGTGAGCCCGTTGAGAGTGAGCTCAAGCGTGGAGTTGGCATAGTTGTCGCCAAAGGCTGTGGCGAAATCCTCAAAGTCGTAGTGCCAGTCGTCGGCCCAGGCGTTGTTGGCGGAGGCCGCGACGAGCAATGCGAAAACCAAAGTGGAAATCTTCTTCATATTAGTCTCGTTTTTTTTAGGTTTAGTTATAATTCTACATCAGTTTCACACCTGCGTGTTTGCCCACGCGCACCACAACGACGCCTTTGTCGCCCACGTTGAAAGTGTTCTTGCCGTTGGCCAGGCGGCCTTGGGCAGCAATATTGCCGTCGAGGGTGAAGATTCTCACCTGCTGTCCGGCGTCGCCCTCAGCGTCGATGCTCACTGTGGAGCCGCTTCGCGTGATGCGTGCCAAAGGCTTGGTGGCCTCTACCTTCTCCACTGCCAATGGGTTTTCATCCATGTATTGGAAATTGAGGAAGCGGAAGTACTGTCCCTGGATGGTGATGTAGCCTGCGCTGGCCTGTGTTTGCTTGGCCTCGTTGTAGCAGACGAGCAGTCCCATTTCGTCGTAGCCCAACAGCTCATAGCCCTCGGCCGTGAGATAGTCGCTGATTTCCGATGTGTTTTGGAAGCCCAGGCGCGTGCCGTCGGCCACGATGATGTTGGAGGAGAACAGCTGGCCGTAGTCGTTGTAGCCCAAGGCCAGGAGGGGATAGTCGAAGTTGGGGTTGAGGAACCAGTCGAACTGCTGGCGCTCATCCTGTGTGATGGTGGGGTTCATCGCATAGTAGGTGTCGGAGTAGAGCGAGTAGTGCTTCTCCATATCTGCGATGGCCTCGGCCTTGCCGGAGCCCCAGTTGACATTTACGTAGGGCAGGGCCACCTTTGTTCCCTTGGGCTGAATGTTGACGATGAAGTCGAGGCTGTCGATCTTGTGCTCATAGTCGGGCTGGTCCTTCTGGGTTGCCGACTCCTGGTAGACGATGAGCTTCATCTTGGCCGTCCCCTCCTTTGCCGTGGGCTGGAACCAAGCTCCGCCCAAGGTGATGAGGTTGGTGTCGTCGCTTTCATATTCGATGGCAATGCGCTTCGCGTTGGCCAGATAGTCTTTCACGGGTTGGGAATAGGACTTGATGAACACGTGGAACTGGGAGTTGCGGTTCACGTTAACCGTATCGCCAAACAGCTCACAGCGGTCTTGGGCGTGGGCTGCCGTGATGGTCATGGCTGACAGGAGCAGAGTTGATGCAAAAGTAAAAATCCTCATAGATTTGCTTGCGGTTGGTTGGTTTATAATTAATAATGTATATAAGCGGTGAAGTCGATGCCTGCCTAAGGGGCTGCGTTCAAGCCGCGGGCAACGTGTCTTTGAAACACAGATGCAATATTACGCTTTTTTTCCCATGCTGGCAACTTTTTCGGTCCAATCATTTACTATTTTGTGCGTTTTAGTAATACTATCAGCGAAAAATGCCCGTCGAACGATTTTTTTGGTTAACTTTGCAAATAAAAAACTATCACCTAACAACGAGAATATGAAGAATTACCAACTTAGCATCTTTTTCTTTACATTGCTTTGCCTGGCAAGCATCGACTGCTGGGCTGGCCCGGTGAGCGAGAGCCAGGCCCTGCAGACCGCCAGGCGCTTCTACGCCTCGCCCGCCCTGCGGGCTCCCGGCAAGGAGGCGGCGCCGGTGCTGGCCTTTAAGCTGGCCGACGCCAAGGGCGAGCCGCAGGTTTACGTATTCGGCAAAGGCGAGAACCAGCAGGGATTCGTCGTCGTGGCCGGCGACGACCGGGTTCCCGCTGTCTTGGGCTATTCCGACGAGGGACAGTTCCAGGCAGACGACATGCCCAGCAACATGAGGGCATGGCTCGACGAGTATGCGCGCCAGATCAACTACCTGCGCAGCCATCCCGCCATGGAGAACCGGCGCGAGGCCACACGTCTGGAGACAGCTGTGGAGCCGCTGCTCGGGGGCATAGAGTGGGACCAGTTGGACCCCTACAACAAGAAGTGCCCCAACGGCTACCCCACGGGATGCGTGGCCACGGCCATGGGCCAAGTGATGTACTATTATAAATACCCCGAACACGGCAACGGCAGCAAGTCGTACAACTGGAACGGGCGCACGCTGAGCGCCAACTTTGGCAACACCACCTACCAGTGGGACAAGATGGCCAACAAGGTGACCAAGGACAGTCCGGCCGACGCGCAAGAGGCTGTCTCCACGCTGCTCTACCATGTGGGAGTGAGCCTCAGCATGAACTACGACGACGCCAAGAATGGCGGCAGCGGCGCCTCACCCTCCTACATAGCCGAGAGCTTCGTGAAGTATTTCGGCTACGACAAAGGCGTCAACCTGCGCTCACGAGAATATTTCACCAGCGACGAGTGGTGGAGCCTGCTCCAAAACGAGTTCGACCACGGACGGCCTGTGCTTTACGGCGGATTCACGGCCTCGGCCTCGGGCCATTCCTTTGTGGCCGACGGTTACAACCAAGAGGGCTATGTGCACATTAACTGGGGATGGAGCGGCGTGAACAACGGCTACTTCCTCCTCTCCGCCCTCAATCCCAAGACCATGGGCACGGGCGGCGGCGCACAGGGCGAGGGCTACAACTACAACCAGACCATGGTGATCGGCATACAGAAGCCCGCTGGGTCGAAGATGGCCTACAGCGTCATCTTCAAGAATGTGGACGACCTGAACACCACCATCGAGGGGACAAAGCCCGTGACGCTCTCGGCCAACCGCATCCATACCGACGGCATCGACCCGCTGACCCTGCAACTGCGCTTTGAGGTGTTCGACGCCAACGGGAAGTCGGTCTGCACATCATCCACCACGCAGAAGAGCATCGACATCGGCGAGTCCACCGCCGCCCAATGCAGCCTCAGCCTGCCCGCCAACATGGCCGACGGCACCTACAAGGCCTACCTCACCTGCCACATCAACAACATCGACGAGGACGGGGTGTTCAACAGAATCAACTATATGGTGGGCGAGAATGGCTACTACCTCATCACCGTCAGCGGCAGCCAGCGCACCATCAAGTCGGCCGGCAAGCCCGCCCTCGCGCTGAAGAGCCTCACGGTCAACCCCAATCCCATCGAGGGCGACAAGCCCTTCACCGTGACGGCAGTCATCAGCAACACGGGTGGCGAGTACGACGGGCGCATGGCCTACCAGCTCGTCTACCCCGAGGACAACGACCACAACTACTACGCGCCCGAGAAGGAACTCGTCGTCAGAGAGGGGGAGACCACCACGCTGGAGTTCACCGACTGCCTCTCGCTCCTCAGCAACGACCATTACACGCTGCAGCTCATGGAACGCGTGGGCATCAACCACGTGCCGTTTGGCAACCCCATAACCATAAAGGTGAATGGAGACGCTGAGCCCTACAGCCTCTCGGCCACCGACTATCTCGACTTTGAGAAAGGCGCCGACAACGTGAAGCGCGACAACATCAACATCACGGCCAATCTGAAGAACGACGGCGGCCTCTTCGAGGGACGCATCACTTGCCTCATCTTCACCAATGCCAACGCCATCGTGGCGGGCAAGCAGGTGGCCTCGCTCGACACCGTGGACGTTCAGATAGCCAAACGGAGCAGCGGCAGCCTGACTCTGCACGGCAGCTGGCCCGGAGCTGTTGACGGACAGACCTATTATGCGGCCCTCTACAATGTGAGCGGGGGTGCCTTCATCACTCCGACCAAATACGCCCAGCAGTCGTTCACCATCCGCGACGACGCCAGCGGCGAGCCTTCGAGACTCTATCTGAAAGAGCAGATTGCATTTGAGGGCGGCAACAGCAACGTGGATCCCTCCAATATGACGCTCAACGTGAAGGTGCTCAACACTGGCGCTCCCTACAACGGAAACTTCACGGCCAGCTTCTACAAGCCCAACGGATGGCAGGCCCTGGCCACGATGAGCCAGACGGTCGAGGTCGGCTACGACGACATCAAGACCATACAAATCAAGGGTTCCACCACGGCGCTTGAGCAAGGCAAGAAATACAATGTGGGCCTGGTGTTTGGCGACAACGAGGAAAGCTCCTGGCTGTCATACGCCCTCCATCCCAACTATTCCAACGTGGACATCGTGGTGGGCAACGGCACCTCGGGCATCACCGAGGCCGCCTATGGCGCCGGCGATGAGGTGAGCGTCTACAACATGGCGGGAATCCTCGTGGCAAAAACCACCGAAGAGGGTCTTCAGGCCGTGTTCCAGCAACTGCCCCACGGACAATATGTGGCCAGGAGCAAGAACTCAGTAAGGAAGATAGCAAGGTAGCGCGCCATCCTCCGTCCCACAAGAATGAAGTAGCCGCGTGTGCCAGCTCCCCCTCGGGGGGAGCCGCACGCGCGGCTTTCGTTTTCCTGCATTTCGCCTTTTGCCCTTCGTGCCAACTTTCCTGTTTTCGTCATTGGGACACCCAAAATTCGCAAATTTCAGAGGCTTATTTGCTGATTTCTAAGCAATTAACTTTTTGCCCCCAAAAAAGTGACGAAAACAGGAAAAAGGTTGTCTTTCGTTTGTCGGGCGAATGTGGCATCCATTCAATGAAAAAGTTGGCCCATAATCGTTTCTTATGAGCCAACTTCTTATGGATTGACTGGATGCCGATGGCCAGCCTAAAGGTCCTTCACCCTGAAGATGCGGAGAGACAGCACGTAGGGCAGCACGATCCACAGCGCCAAGAGCAGGGATGAGACGACCATGCCTCCCGCAGCCCCCAAGAACTCCTTGAACACCGCTCCCGAATAGCCCATCATTGCGCTTGCGTCCATCTGCAGGATGATCTGGAAGCGCACGAGGTCGAGGGGATTGAGCATGAGCAGCGCCATGAGCGGTGTCTCGATGGGATAGTCGCCAAGGAGGAAGACGAGATAAAGCAGCACCGAGTCGTAGATCATCGTGAGCAGAAGCCAGATGAGCAGGGCGGCCCCGATTCCGCGCGTCTTCTCGTTGGTGAGCATGGCGATGTAAAAGGCCAGGGAGACAAAGACCAGCGTGACGACGCAGCCCGACAGAAGCAGCAGCAGCGCCGTGAGCGGGGCGGAGAAGAGGACGACGGGGATTCCCGCCCCCAGCAGATAGGCTAAGAGCAGACTTCCGCCGACGCCCAAGAAGAAGCTTTGCCACACGCGCCGCCGCCTCACCGGCTGGCTGAGCAGCAGGACGATGAAGTTGCGCGAGTCGTAGAGATAGACGGTGGTGTAGAGCAGCGACACCAAGGGGACGATGAAAAGCACGATGTTGAGCATCGTCAACGCGCCTTTGGTCTCATTGTCCTGCAGGAGCAACGATGTCCACGTCAGGAGCGCCAAGAGACAGAAGTAGAAGATGATGATCTTGCTCTTGGCGTTGTCCAAGAATATGATTTTACTGATTTTGCCCATCTGTGGTTTCTTTTTCGTTGTGGCGCAGGAGTACCATGACGGCCTGCGTGATGTCCTGTTGGCCGGCCTCCTGCAGCAGTTGTTCCACGCTCTTGAAGAATACGATGCGCCCATCCTCCATGAACACGACGTGGGTGGCGAGGCCATTGAGTTCGCTGAGGATGTGGCTGGTGATGAACACCAGCTTGTCCTTCTCCTTGCGTATCTTGTCCTTGAGGATTTCGGCGGCGAGCGGGTCGAGGCTTGCCGTTGGTTCGTCGAGGATGAGGATGTCGGGATTGAAGAGGAATGCCAGTGCCGCGTTCATCTTCTGGCTTGTGCCGCCCGAGAGGGTGTTGGTGCGCTTGCCGGCGATGTCGGCGATGTGGAAGGCGTCGTAGAGTTCGTGGTCGGTGGCTCCGCCCGCCTTTCGCAGTCCCTCGATGGTGGCGAAGGTCTGCCCCACGGTCATGTTCTCAGGGAAGCAGCTGCTTTGGGGCATGAACCCGATGTGCTCGCGCGTCTCGGGATGCCTCCTCACGTCAAAGCCGTTGATGAGCACCTGTCCCGACTGGGGCGTCGCCAGACCCAAGATGCATTTCATCAGCGTGGTCTTGCCGCATCCGTTGGGCCCGATGAAAGCCACACACTGTTCGGGAGCAAGCGTGAGGTTGATGTCGTGCAGCACCTGCTGCCTGCCGTAGCTTTTGTTGAGGTGGTTGATTTCTATCATATCTTATAAGGTTTCATCGACGGCGTGTTGTCCACGTAGTTGTCGGGGGTGATGGTGGGGAGGAGCTTCTCGGTGGCGTCGAGCAGGCTCATGAGGAAACTGCGGAAGAAGAGCAGCACGGTCTCGTTCTGCTCGGCCAGTGTGGAGAATAGGCTGAGCGGATGGAAGGGCACGTCGCCCTGTCCGTCCTTGTCGAGGTCGTAGCCCTCATACTTGTCCCAGTAGTTGCCGTCGACGAGGTTGCGGTTGTAGCTCACGTTGGTTGTCATGTCGAACGTATTGCCCACGAAGTTGTTGTGGTGGATGGTGTCGTTGGTGCTGGCCGAGATGAGGCGTATGCCCCATCCGTTGCCGCGCACTTCGTTGTTGTGGACGTTGAGGTCGCTGCCGCCGTCGACGAGCAGCCCCACGGTGTTGTCCAAGAAGCGGTTGCCGCGAATCAGGCTGTACTGCAGCTCCTTGATCAGCAGCCCGTAGGAGGAGGCGCCAAGGTTGTCGGCGAAGACGTTGTTGAGCATCGTCACGTTGTGGCCGAACATCACGGCCACCCCCGCCTGGTTGTGGCTGAAGCGGTTGGAGTCGAAGACGTTGAAGTGGGAGAACATGAAGTGCAGCCCATAGCGCGCGCAGCCGTCGATGGCGTTGTGGGAGATGCGCGAGTGGTTGACAAACTCCAGGTAGATGCCGTCGCGGTTGTGGCCAATCCTGTTGTGTTCTATCCTCATGTTGTCGCTCTTCCAGCAGTGGATGGCGTTGCCCATGAGGGGATTGAAGGTGATGTCGCTCGATATGTCGTTGTGCGCCACCACGCAGTCACTGCCGTTCTGAATCATGATGCTGAACTGGTTGGCCCTGAACACGCATCGCTCCACGGTCAGCCCCGAGACTCCGAGACTGTGTACGCCGCAGTAGTCGACGCGCGACGACCGCCCCGAGTTGCGCAGGAGCAGCCCCGAGAGGGTCACGCCGTTGGCCCTGACCTCTACGACTCGACCTAATTTATAGAACCAGCCTTTATTTTATCTATTTCGAATACCTTATCCAAAAGATCCTGCATCGTTCCATTCTTCGCAGCCGGTAGGCTGTCTGCCTGTCTCAGATGATGCTCTGATTGCGGAATGTGAAGAGTTTCATCAAAGCCAAGGATGTAGCGCATGGCAATACGATATATACACTCCGTTGGCGCTAATCCGTATATCTGGTGTTTGAAGATGTG
>SFCY01000034.1 GCA_004558865.1 Bacteroidales bacterium | reverse complement strand
TAGCTCCGGTAGGAGCGTAAGCCTGGACATGACCATTTTCCTTCCCCTTTACATATAAACTTACCATGATTCCACGGAAAATATCCGCTGTGCCACTTTTCGTGGGCTTTTGCAGCCGTTATTTCCAAATAAAGCATTATCTTTGCACAATATTTCTAACAGCGATTATCAACCAGAAAACAATACCGATATATATATGAATATTGAATCAGCAATTCAGAGCGCAGTGATTGCAGCTGTGAAGCAACTCTATGGGCAGGAGGTACCCGAGAAGATGGTGCCGCTGCAGAAGACTAAGGCAAACTTTGAGGGCAACCTCACATTGGTGGTGTTCCCGCTGTTGAAGCTCTCCCACAAGAAGCCGGAGGAAACGGCCACGGAGGTGGGCAACTGGCTCAAGGACAACTGTCCGCAGGTGAGCGGCTTCAATGTGGTGAAGGGATTCCTCAACCTCGTGGTGCCCGCTTCGGCCTATCTCGACCTGCTTCGCCAGATCGACGCCGACCCGAAATGGGGCGAGAGGGAGGCCACGGACAAGAGTCCGCTCGTGATGATTGAATATTCCTCGCCCAACACCAACAAGCCCCTCCACTTGGGCCACGTGCGCAACAACCTCTTGGGGTGGTCGCTGGCCCAGATCATGCAGGCCAACGGCTACAAGGTGATCAAGACCAACATCGTGAACGACCGCGGAATACATATCTGCAAGTCGATGCTGGCCTGGCTCAAATGGGGCAACGGCGTCACGCCCGAGACGGCCCACAAGAAGGGCGACCACCTCATCGGCGACTTCTACGTGCTATTCGACAAGCACTACAAGGAAGAGTGCGCACAGCTGGAGAAGCAGTATGCCGCCCAGGGCATGGGCGAGGAAGAGGCCAAGGAGAAGGCCGCCAAGGAGGCTCCGCTCATCAAGGAGGCCCACGCCATGCTCGTGAAGTGGGAGAACAACGACCCCGAAGTGCGCGCCCTGTGGAGAAAGATGAACTCCTGGGTCTACGCCGGCTTCGACGAGACCTATAAGGCGCTCGGCGTCTCGTTCGACAAGATATACTATGAGTCAAACACATACCTCGAGGGAAAGAAAAAGGTAGAAGAGGGCCTCCGCAAGGGGCTCTTCTTCCGAAAGGACGACAATAGCGTATGGGCCGACCTCACGAAAGAGGGGCTGGACCAGAAACTATTGCTTCGTTCTGACGGCACCTCGGTATACATGACGCAGGACATCGGCACCGCCGAGCTGCGCTTCCGCGACTATCCCATCGACAAGATGATATACGTGGTGGGCAACGAGCAGAACTACCACTTCCAGGTGCTCTCCATCCTGCTCGACCGCCTGGGCTTCAAATGGGGCAAGGACCTCGTCCACTTCTCCTACGGAATGGTGGAGCTGCCCAACGGCAAGATGAAGAGCCGGGAGGGAACGGTGGTCGACGCCGACGACCTCATCGCCCAGATGGTGGGCGACGCCCGCCGCACCAGCGACGAACTGGGCAAGTTCCACGACATGACGGAGCAGGAGAAGCAGCAGACGGCGCGCATCGTGGGACTGGGCGCGCTGAAATACTTCATCCTGAAGGTCGACGCGCGCAAGAACATGCTCTTCAACCCCGCGGAGAGCATCGACTTCAACGGCAACACGGGACCCTTCATCCAGTACACCTACGCCCGCATACGCTCCATCCTGCGCAAGGCAAAGGCCGCGGGCGTCGACACCGACAGCCTCGAGCTCAGGGCCGACGACCCCATCAATGCCAAGGAGGTGGGCATCATCAGCAAGATGAACGACTTCGGATCCGTGGTGGCAGAGGCCGGCAGCAACTACAATCCGGCCGGAATCTGCAACTACTGCTATGAGCTGACCAAGGATTTCAACCAGTTCTACCACGACTACAGCATCCTCAGCGCCGACACCGAGGGCGAGAGGCGCGTGCGCCTCGTGCTGGCCAAGAACGTGGCCAAGGTCATCAAGAACGGCATGCAGCTCCTCGGCATCGAAGTGCCGGAGAGAATGTAGACCGCCACAAGCAACATGGCAAGACTGAAGATACAGAACCCGCCCGACTGGCGCAACGACACCGTGCTGCCGCTGCCGCCCGAGGTGAGGGCCAGCGCCTGGGCCGTGGACGCCGCCTGCTCGGGCAACCCCGGCCCCATGGAGTACCAGGCCGTCGACCTGGCCACGGGAGCCACGGTGTTCCGCTTCGGCCCCATGCAGGGCACGAACAACATCGGGGAGTTCCTGGCCATCGTGCACGCGCTGGCGCTGATGGACCAGAGGCACATCACCGACAAGGCGGTCTACAGCGACTCGGTCAACGCCATAGGCTGGGTCAGGAAGAAGAAGTGCAACACCAAGCTGGAGCGCACGGCCCAGACGGCCCCGCTCTACAACATCATAGCAAGGGCCGAGCACTGGCTGCTCACCCACGAGGTCAACGTACCCATCCTGAAGTGGGAGACGAGGAAGTGGGGCGAGTGTCCAGCCGACTTCGGCCGTAAGAAATGAGCCGCCCGGCGCGCCGCCGCCCGCATGGGCCGCACGGCACGGCAGGGCGGCCCGCCCTATTGAAAATCACCGGCCTATGCAGTTCGAACTCTTCAAGTCATACCAGCGCTACCTCAAGCTGGAGCGCAACTACACGCACAACACCATCGAGGCCTACACCCACGACCTCGACTGGCTGCGACGCTACATGCGCGACCACGGCAAGAAGCCGGAGGACATGAGGCTGGCCGACTTGGAGAACTTCGCCGCCACGCTCCACGAATATGGCATCGGCCCCACCTCGCAGGGGCGCATCCTCAGCGGCGTGAGGGCGTTCTTCCGATTCCTGCGCATGGAGGGCTACATCGAGGACGACCCCACGGAACTGCTCGAATGGCCCCACTTGGGCGAGCACCTGCCCGAGGTGCTCTCCACGGAGGAGGTGGACCGGCTGGAGAGCTCCATCGACCTCTCCGACCCACAGGGCCAGCGCAACAAGGCCATCATTGAGGTGCTCTTCTCCTGCGGACTGCGCGTGAGCGAGCTTGTCAACTTGAAGCTCTCCAACCTCTACCTGAGGGAGAAGTTCATCCGCGTGGAGGGCAAGGGGCGCAAGGAACGCCTCGTACCCATCAGCGACACCGCCATCCACGAGCTTGAGCTGTGGTTCTACGACCGCCGGCAGCTCAACATCAAGCGGGGCGAGGAGGACTACGTCTTCCTCAACCGGCGCGGAGCCCACCTCACGCGCACCATGATTCTCATCATGATCAAGCGCCAAGCCTTGGAGGCCGGAATAGAGAAGACCATCTCGCCCCACACGCTGCGCCACAGCTTCGCCACGGCCCTGTTGCGCGGCGGAGCCGACCTGAGGGCCATACAGGCCATGTTGGGACACGAGAAGATCTCCACCACCGAAATCTACACCCACCTCTCGACGGAGGACCTGCGCAAGGAAATCCTCAACCACCACCCGCGCAACATCAAATGGAACGAACAACACAAAGATGAGCAAGGATAACAACCTGGAAATCTTCCCCGTGGTAGACGAGGAGGGCAACGTGACAGGCCGCGTCACCCGCGGCGAGGCCCACGACGGCCGCAAGGTGCTCCACCCTGTGGTCCATCTGCACGTGTTCAACAGCAAGGGCGAGCTCTACCTGCAGTGCCGACCCCATTGGAAGGACATACAGCCCGACCGCTGGGACACGGCTGTGGGCGGCCATGTGGACTACGGCGAAGGCATCGCCGAGGCCTTGCGCCGCGAGGCAAGGGAGGAGTTGGGCATCACCGACTTCACGGCCCGTGGGCTGGGACACTACGTCTTCGAGAGCCGCCGCGAGAAAGAGCTGGTCTACGTCCATGCCACAGTCTACGACGGCCCCATCACGCCAAGCAGCGACGAACTCGACGGCGGGAGGTTCTTCTCGCCCAAGGAGATTGCCGACAGGATGGGGCGCGACTTCTTCACGCCCAACTTCGAGGCAGAGTACAAGTCTTTTTTTGCCGCGGATGGGGAAAGCAGCATCGCCCCCGCCGTTGCCGGTGATTGAGAACCGTCTTGAGCCTGTACCACCCACACCAAGCCCTCTTTCCTGTTTTCCTCACTTTGTTGAGCCAGCTCTGAAACTCTCTGACAATCAGTATTCGTGTTCTACAATGTGGGTGTCCTTATGACAAAAAGGAATATTTCTACCAAAGGCACAACACGCCACAACGAAAGACAGCCGGAGGGAATGCTTTCCCTTCGGCTGTCGTGTTCAATCAATCTATGTGTTGTGGGCATGCGCTTGCCACACTATGCCACCTCAATCTTGCGCGTCACTTTCTTCTCTTCCTTCACCATGCGCGGCAGGTCGATATGAAGGATGCCGTTGTCGATCTTGGCTGTGATGTGTTCCTTGTCCACGTCGTCGGGCAAGGCGAGGTTCTGCTCATATTTGCTGTAGCTGAACTCGCGGCGCAGGTAGTGCGACTTCTTGTCCTCCTTCTTGTCGTCGCTCTTGCGCTCCATCTTGATGCTCAGGTTGCCGTCGTCGGTGAGACTCACCTTGAAGTCGTCCTTACTCATTCCGGGAGCTGCGAGCTGCACTTCATAGTTCTTGTCGTTCTCGATCACGTTGATTGCAGGAGCTGTAGCGTTGATGCGCGGCATGAAGCTCGTGTCGAAGAAGTCATCGAAATCATTGCTAAGCCAATTGTTTGTATTCAATACTGGAAACAACATAATCATTACCTCCCAATTCTATTTTAGTTCTTTGTTTGTCGTTTGTCTTTGGTGGCCCTCCGTCCTTTCGGGCTTCCGGCTTCCACCATCCTTCCTTGCAAGATGCGTGCCTATGCGGGGCGGGGCGACAAACTGTCACAGCCCGCACGACAACCTGTCACTTCCCTTTTCTCCCTCAGCCTTGCCTCAGCGGGGAGAATCCTCCCGCATTGGTGGCCGAAAAGAAAACTTTCGACTGCCGATGGGGGCTTTTCTGAAGAAAAAACACTAACTTTGCATTCCAACCAAAACACATCAAAGAAAATGCAGGAGACAAGACAAAACAGAATAGCAAGATTGCTGCAGAAGGAGCTGGCCGAGATATTCCAAGCCCAGACGCGGGCCATGCACGGCGTGCTGGTGAGCGTGACCAGGGTGAGGATCAGCCCCGACCTGAGCATCTGCACAGCCTACCTGAGCATCTTCCCCTCGGACAACGCCCAGCAGATGCTCGACAACATACGCAGGAACGAGAAGAGCGTGCGCTACGAGCTGGGGCAGCGCGTGCGCAACCAGCTCCGCATCATACCCGAGCTGCGATTCTTCATCGACGACTCGCTCGACTATCTGGAACACATCGACCAACTGCTGAAGAAGTGAGCTTCCCCTTCTACATCGCCCGCCGCTACCTCTTCTCCAAGAAGAGCACCAACGCCATCAACGTCATCTCGGCCATCTCGGTCGTGGGCGTGG
The DNA here is from genome assembly GCA_004558865.1 of Bacteroidales bacterium. Classification (GTDB taxonomy): domain Bacteria; phylum Bacteroidota; class Bacteroidia; order Bacteroidales; family Bacteroidaceae; genus Prevotella. The sequence goes on along the minus strand of SFCY01000034.1, from coordinate 14,422 downwards.
CCGTGGCCACGATGGCCATGGTCATCGTGCTGAGTGTGTTCAACGGATTCCGCGACCTCGTGGCCTCCTTCTTCACCAACATCGACCCCGAGCTGAAGGTGGTGCCGGTGAGGGGAAAGTCGGCCCCCGCCGACGACACCACGCTCGTCAGGATGAAGCAGTGGCCCAGCGTGGCCGTGGCCACCGAGTGCGTGGAGGACCAGGCGCTGGCCGTCTACAAGGGGCGGCAGGCCATGGTGACCGTGATGGGGGTGGATGACAACTTCGAGCAGCTCACCGACTTCAGCCAGGTGCTGCGCGGCGACGGCGACTTCACGCTCCACGCCGCCAACCTCAACTATGGCATCTTGGGCATCCGCCTGGCGCAGGACCTCGACATGGGCTTCGACTGGGACGGATTCCTCAGCCTCTACGCGCCGCAGCGCAAGGGCCAGTACGACCCGATGCTCTCGCCGGGCTTCGTGGTCGACTCGGTGATGTCGCCCGGCGTGCTCTTCAATGTCATGCAGGGACGCTACGACAAGGGCTACATCATCGTGCCCATCGCCATCGCCCGCGACCTCTTCGGCCAGCAGGGCTGCGTAACCTCGCTTGAGCTGCGACTCAAGCCAGGAGCCAACCCGGGCAGGGTGAAGAAGGAGCTCACCGCCCTTGCCCAGAGCCGCTTCCAGGTGCTCGACCGCTACGAGCAGCAGGCCGACACGTTCAAGATCATGAAGATAGAAAAGCTCATGGGCTACCTCTTCCTGACGTTCATCCTCATGGTGGCCTGCTTCAACATCATCAGCTCGCTACTCATGCTCATCATCGACAAGAAAGACGATGTGGAGACCCTGCGCAACATGGGGGCGAGCACCCGCCAAATCACACAGATCTTCCTTCTCGAGGGCCGCCTCATCAGCATGATGGGTGCCTTGGTGGGCATTGGCGTCGGGCTGCTGCTCTGCTGGCTGCAACAGCAGTATGGCCTTGTCTCGCTTGGGGGCAATGCCGGTGCCTACGTGGTCGACGCCTATCCCGTGAGCGTACACTATTCCGACGTGCTGCTCATCTTCATCACCGTCATTGCCGTAGGCTGGGCATCATCCTGGTACCCGGTGAGATACATGAGCCGACGGCTGCTGCGCAAGGGCTGACCCGCCACCATCTTCCCACAGACTCTTTATTGCCTATCGCGACGCGCGGCCCGCCTCGACGCGCGGCCGGTTGGGGTTGTCGACATTTGTCGGCAGTCAGCGGCAGCCTAACCAATGACATGCTTGGAGTCTTCCAAGAGCCTCTCCACCATCTTCCTCACGCGCTGCGGATCGGTCTCCTCCAAGGTGTCGCCGAAGACATAGAGGCTGGCCGAGGTGCGCAGGGCCAGCTCCACGTCGTGGGTGGAGAGGACGATGACTTTCTGCTGGCTGGCGGCCAGGCGCGAGAGGCTTGCCATCACGTCGACCTTGCTCGGAAAGTCGAGAAAGGCCGTGGGCTCGTCGAGGAGTATCACAGGGGTCTGCTGCGCCAGGGCCTTGGCTATCATCACCTTCTGCATCTCGCCGTCGCTCAGCGTGGCCACATTGCGGCGTGCCAGCGGGGCGATGCCCATGTCGTCCAAAGCCTCCCGCACCACGCGGCGGTCAGCCTCGCGGAGCCGTCCGAAGAACCCCGTGTAGGGCGAGCGCCCCAACGCCACTACCTCCTGGGCCGTGAGGCTGCCCACCTGGGGCCGCCCCGTCAGCACCACTGAGATGACCCGCGCCCGCTCCTGCCGCGGGAGCCGCAGCAGGGGCCGGCCGTCGATGACTACGCTGCCGCCCAAGGCGGGCTGGAAGCCCGAGAGCGTGCGCAGCAGGGTGGACTTGCCCACGCCGTTGCGGCCCAACAGGCAGGAGACGCGGCCCGGCCGGAACTCGGCGTCGAGCGGCCCGGCCACGGCGCGTCCCTGGTTGCCGATGACCAAATGTTGGAGAATGATGGATTTCATGCTGCAAACTTACCAATTTTTTTCCGTCCGGCGGCCAATGGGCCGAGATTTGTTTGGTTTCGGTCCCATTCCCTTACGCTTCCGCGCCATAGACAGGCGCCACGCTGTTTCAGACTTTCATCTGGCTTCACCAATGGTTCAATGATAATGGTAAATAATCAGCGCCGCTTTCTCACCATGAATCCACGGAAAATATCCGCACCGCCCACAAATCTCCACAATCGCTGATGGTGATTGGAGAAGATTGGCATAGCCGTCCGAATCCCGCCGTCCCTCATCTCCCTACCCGATATCTTGCCGCGCACCTACAGCCGCAATGATGCGCACAATCGTTATTTACAACTAAACAAACTTAAAATATCACCCCAAAAAACTTAAAATCAACAATAATACGTCAAAAAGTCGTTTCTTTTGCGAAATTCTGATTAACTTTGCACCTAAAAGGTAAATAGATAGATGAGAAAGAACTTCATATCCTTCAGCTGCATCGTGCTCTGCGCAGTAGCGCTCGCCTCGTGCCTTGGCAACAACGACGACGACACGACCTACTACGACGATACGGCCATCACCTCATTCTCGCTTGGCACGCTGAAATACAAAAAGCGCGTCAACGCCGACAGTGTGGCCAACACCACGCTCAGCTGCAGCGGCTACAAGTTCTACATTGACCAGCAGAACCGCACCATCTACAACACCGACTCGCTGCCGGTGGGCGTGGACGCGTCGAGAGCGGTCTGCACCATCATCACAAAGAACGCCGGCACGGTGATTCTGAAGGACAACGACAGCGACTCGCTCTCCTACTGGAGCTCCGCAGACAGCATCGACTTCACGAAGCCCCGCAAGATACGCGTCTACAACAACGCCGGATCCTACAGGGAGTACACGGTGTCGGTCAACGTGCACAAGCAGTATGCCGACACGCTGTCGTGGACAGGCATGGCTCCCGTGGCCGGCCTCAGTGCCAACACCGGGGTGCGCCTCTACGCCACCTCCGGCCGCATCTTCCTCTTGGGCAACGCCACGGCCTACGTGGCCAGCCGCAACGGTTCGCCCGCATGGACGCAGCTCTCGCGCCGGCTGGGCCAGGAAGCCTACCGCAACGCCGCCGTGAGAAACGACAGTCTCTTCGTGCTGTCCGACGGCAAGCTGCTCGCCACGACCGACGGGCAGGCCTGGAGCGAGACCCCGGCCACCATCAGCCGCCTGCTCGGCGCATCCACCATGAGGCTCTACGCCGTAGACAACGACGGAAAGATAGCCTACAGCAGCGACGGCAAGAGCTGGACCCGGGACGACATGGACGCCGCAACCAGTTGGATGCCCACCAGCGACCTGAGCTTCTGCACGCTGCAGCTGCCCACCAACGACGACGCCTACCGGCTGCTGCTCTGCGGCAACCGCGAACGCGCCACGGGCGACACCACTGCCGTGGTGTGGAGCAAGATAGAGGAGACCAACCCCGGCGCCCAGAGCCAGCCCTGGTCGCTGTTCAACACCGACGCCGCCAACCACTACTCACTTCCCGCACTGGCCAACGTGCAGGTGGTGGCCTACGACAACATGTTCGTGGCCTTGGGCGGGGCTGCCCTCTTCGGCCGACAGGCCACCCACGGCTTCTACCGCTCAAGCGACAACGGCATCACCTGGCACGAGGACATCACCATGGCCCTGCCCAAAGGCTTCACGCCCAACGGCAGGTTCGCCATCGCGGCCGACAAGGACAACTACCTCTGGATAGCCGACGCCACGACGGGAAACGTATGGCGCGGAAGAATCAACCGTCTGGGCTGGGTCGAGGAGCAGAAGGGATACTACAAGTAACTTCTGTCCCCCTACACATATATATAAGATATGAAAAGACTGCTGCTCTCCATCATGCTCATGACCCTCACTGCCACCCAAGCCGGCGCGCAGGAAGACCCCATATACCGTATGGAGATAGGAGTGGAAGGAGGAATGGTGGGCTATCTGGGCGACTTCAACGGAAGCCTCACCAAGGACCTGCAGCCCGGCGGAGGCATCGTGGTGCGACGGCTCTTCAACCCCTACATCGGCCTCAACCTGTCGGCACTCTACGGCAAGCTGAAAGGCTCCTCGGCCGACGCGCAGACCTACTACCCCGACCTGCAGGAGCAGCCCTACGAATTTGACAACACGCTCGTGGACGTGAGCCTCACCTTCGAATACAACTTCTGGCCCTACGGCACCGGACGCGACTACCGCGGCGCGAAAAGGCTCACCCCCTACGTGTTTGGCGGCATCGGGGCCACCTACGTCAGCGGGGGGGAGAAAAACAAGTTCACGGGCAACGTGCCATTGGGACTTGGCGTGAAATACAAGGTGTCGCCACGCGTGAACCTCGGACTGAGCTGGGCCATGCACTTCTCGCTCAACGACGAGCTCGACGGCATGAAGGACCCCGCCCACGTGAAAAGCTCGGGCGCGTTCAAGAACACCGACTGCTACTCGGCCCTGATGCTCAGCCTCACCTACAGCTTCTCGGCCAAGTGTACCACATGCAACAAAGACTATTAGACAACACAAGATATGGCAGAACTTGACATGACCCGCATACCCCGCCACATTGCCATCATCATGGACGGCAACGGGCGCTGGGCCACAGAGCGAGGCAAGGACCGCAGCTACGGCCACCAGGAAGGCGTGGAGGCTGTGAGGCGCATCACCAAGGAGTGCACGCGCCTGGGCGTGGAGTATCTCACGCTCTACACCTTCTCCACCGAGAACTGGAAACGCCCCGCCCAGGAGATTAGCACCCTCATGGGGCTGGTGCTGACCGCACTGGAGGACGAGATCTTCATAAAGAACAACGTCCGCTTCAGGGTGATCGGCGACATAGAGCGACTGCCACAAAACGTGCAGGACAAGCTCCGCGAGACCGAGGCCCACACGGCCCACAACAGCCGCATGACCATGGTGGTGGCCCTGAGCTACTCCTCGCGCTGGGAAATCATCAAGGCCATGCAGCGCACGGCGGCCGACGCCCTGAGGCAGAAGCCCAACTTGGGGGCCGACGACATTGGGCGGCTCTTCACCGAGGAGACTTTCGAGCGCAACTTGGAGACCAGCTTCATGCCCGACCCCGACCTGCTCATCCGCACGGGAGGAGAGCTGAGGCTGAGCAACTACCTGCTCTGGCAGGCGGCCTACTCGGAGCTGTACTTCTGCGACACCTACTGGCCCGACTTCGACGCCAAGGCCCTGCAGAAGGCCATCATCAGCTATCAGAGCCGACAGCGCCGCTTCGGAAAGACGGAAGCTCAAGTGGAAAACGAAACTATCTGACATGCACTATAACAAGAAGAAAGTATTGGCAGCAGCAGTGGCCGTGGCATGCTCCATGGCCCTCAGCGCGCAGAACGCCGTGGACTATCCCGACATCACCTACGCGGGCACTCCGCGAAGGGTGATCATCGGCGGATTCAACGTCAGCGGCATCGAGGGCTACGAGGACTATGTGCTCACCGGCATCTCGGGACTCAGCGTGGGACAGCAAATCACGCTGCCGGGAAGCGAAATCACCAATGCCGTGAAGAGATACTGGAGACACGGACTCTTCTCCGAGGTGAAAATATCGGCCGACAGCATCGTGGGCGACAAGGTGTGGCTCCACATATCGCTCAAGATGCGGCCGCGCGTGTCGAGAATCAACTACGTGGGCGTGAAGAAGGGCGAGAAGACCGACCTGGAGAACAAGCTCGGGCTGCTCAACGGAAGCCAGCTCACACCCAACATGCTCGACCGCGCCAAGCTCTTGGCCAAGAAATACTTCGACGAGAAGGGATTCAAGGACGCCACCATCGACATTCAGCAGCGACCCGACGTGGCCGAGAAGAACCAGGTGATCCTCGACGTGGTGATCGACAAGAAGGAGAAGAAGAAGGTGCGCACCATCACCATCGAGGGCAACAACCACCTGAAGAGCTCGCGCATCAAGGGCGGACTGTTCAAGAAGGGTGCCTTCGCCAAGACCCACGAGGCAGGCAAGCTCTCCACTTTCCTCAAGTCGAAGAAATTCACACCCGAGCGCTGGGAGCAGGACAAGAAGAACCTTATCAGCAAATACAACGAGCTGGGCTACCGCGACGCCGAAATCGTGGAGGACAGCGTGTGGGACAACGACCCCAAGCACGTCAACATCCTCGTGAGGGTCAACGAGGGCCAGCGCTACTATCTGAGGAACATCACGTGGGTGGGCAACACCATCTACTCCTCCGACTACCTCGCCGCGCTGCTCGGAATGCGCAAGGGCGACGTCTACAACCAGAAGCTGCTCAACAAGCGGCTACAGGAGGACGACGACGCCGTGGGCAACCTCTACTACAACAACGGCTACGTGTTCTCAAGCATCCAGCCCACAGAGGTGAACATCGTGGGCGACTCCATCGACCTGGAGATGCAAATCACCGAGGGCACGCAGGCCCACCTCAGCCACGTGCGCATCAACGGCAACGACCGCCTCTACGAGAACGTGATCAGACGCGAGCTGCGCACAAAGCCCGGCGACCTCTTCTCAAAGGAGGCCCTGATGCGTACGGCGCGAGAGCTTGCGTCCATGGGGCACTTCGACCCCGAGAAGGTGCAACCCGACGTGAAGCCCGACTACGAGAACGGAACGGTGGACGTCAACTGGAACCTGACCCAGAAGAGCAACGACCAGGTGGAACTCTCACTCGGCTGGGGACAGACGGGCATCATAGGCAAGGTGGGGCTCACGCTCAACAACTTCTCCATCCGCAACCTGTTCAACAAGAACAAGGAGCACCGCGGCATTCTGCCCGTGGGCGACGGAGAGGTGCTGAAGGTCGGCTTCCAGACCAACGCCAGCTACTACAACAGCTTCAACTTCAGCTACTCCACCAACTGGTTTGGAGGCAAACGGCCCAACCAGTTCACCGTGGGCTTCTACTTCAGCAAGCAGAGCGACGTGTCCGACACCTACTACAGCAACGGCTACCTCTACAATTATTATAATTACATCAGCGGAATGAGCAACTATAATTATAATAATTACGAAAACTTCTACGACCCCGACACCTGGATCAAGATGATAGGAGCCTCCATCGGCTGGGGAAAGAGACTGCGTTGGCCCGACGACTACTTCACGCTGTCGGCATCGCTCTCCTACACCCGCTACATGATGAGGAACTGGCGCTACTTCCTGATGACCAACGGCAACGCCAACAACATCAACCTGAGCCTCTCGCTCAACCGCACCTCGACCGACAACCAGATATTCCCGCGCCGCGGCTCCGAGTTTGAGGCCAGCGTGACCCTCACTCCGCCATGGAGCCTCTGGGACAACAAGGACTACAAGAACCTGGCCAACGACCCCTACTCGTCCACTTACCTGGCCGAGCAGCAGGAGAAGTACAGGTGGGTGGAATACCACAAGTGGAAGTTCAAGTCGCGCACCTTCACCGCCCTCTCGGCCGCGCAGAAGTGCTTCGTGCTGATGACGCGCGTGGAGCTGGGACTCCTCGGCAGCTACAACAAGTACAAGAAGAGTCCGTTCGAGACCTACTATGTGGGAGGCGACGGCATGTCGGGCTACTCCACGGGCTACGCGCAGGAGACCATCGGACTGCGCGGCTACGACAACGGCTCGCTCACACCTTATTATTATGAGGGCTACGCCTACGACCGCTTGACCCTGGAGCTGCGCTACCCGCTCCTCTTGGGCAACACCACCATCTACGCCCTGGGCTTCCTGGAGGGCGGCAACGCCTGGCACGACACCAAGGACTTCAACCCCTTCAGCATACGCCGCTCGGCAGGCGTGGGTGTGAGGATCATGCTGCCCATGGTGGGCCTGATGGGCATCGACTGGGGATACGGCTTCGACAAGGAAATCTTCGGCGAGAAGGCGGGCGGAAGCCACTTCCACTTCGTGCTCGGACAGGAGTTCTAAGCCCGCCCGGCTGGCGGCCACAAGTGAGCGGAGAGTGCAACTTCAACCAGCCCTCGGCCATAAATGGCATATATACATATAGGCTTGGTTTCTAAACCTAATTTTTAGAACCGGCCTTAAATAGACAACAAAGCAAAAAGAGACAACACATGAAGAAGTTCATTTTGATGGCAGTGATGCTGGTGGCCTCGCTGTCGATGCACGCACAGAAATACGCTCTTGTCGACATGGAATACATCCTGAGCCACGTCCCCGCCTACGAGCGCGCCAACGAGCAGCTCAATCAGGTGTCGAAGAAGTGGCAGGCCGAGGTGGAGGCGCTCAACACGGAGGCTTCCACCATGTACAAGAACTATCAGAACGAGGTGGTGTTCCTCTCGCAGGAGCAGAAGAAGGCCAAGCAGGAGGAGATCATGAAGAAAGAGAAGGAGGCCTCAGACCTGAAGCGCAAGTATTTCGGCCCGGAGGGAGAGCTCTTCAAGAAACGCGAGAGCCTCATGTCGCCCATACAGGACGAGATCTTCAACGCCGTGAAGGAAATCTCTGAGCTGCGCGGCTACAGCATGGTGCTCGACCGGGCCTCCAACGCGGGCATCGTGTTCGCCTCGCCCAAGATCGACATCAGCAACGAGGTGCTCGACAAGCTGGGATACAGCGTGAACTGACGCAACAACAAGGAGACAAGCAACAACAAATTAATAAACAACAAACCATTCAAGAAGAAAATGAGAAAACTTATTTTGATGCTGATGGTGTTTGCCCCGTTGGCAACATTCGCACAGCAGAAGTTTGGACACTTGAACGTTCAGGATGTAGTACAGTCACTGCCTGAGTTCATCAAGGCTCAAGGCGAGGTGGAATCGCAAGCCAAAATCTACGACAGCGAGCTCAAGCAGATGTCTGACGAGCTGCAGCGCAAGGCCGACGAATACCAGAAGGCCGCACCCACGATGCCCGACACCAAGAAGAAGGACACCGAGACCGAGCTCAACAACCTCTACCAGAAGTTCCAGCAGGCACAGCAGGACGACGCACAGGCTCTGCAGAAGCTGCGCGAGGAGAAGCTGGCCCCCATCCAGACCAAGCTGCAGAACGCCATCAAGAATGTAGGCGACCGCGGCAAGTACGTCTACATCATGGACGTGAGCGCCGGCATCCCCTACATCAGCACCACGCTGAGCACCGACGTCACGGCTGAGGTGAAGGCTGAGCTCAACAAACTGAAATAAGCCTGCGCCACTTTCCATTCCACACAAACAAGCACCACAGGCGCACCAGCGTCTGTGGTGTTTGGTAAAATACGAGCCGAAATGAAAAAAATCATCTACACCCTGCTTTTCGTCCTCTTCCCATTGGCCATCGCCGCACAGGAGCATGCCGCTGCGGCTCCCATGGTCCACAAGGTGAGCTTCGGCTACTTCAGCTACGACGAAGTGCTCCACGCCATGGGCGACTACCAGCGCGCCCGTCACCAACTGGACAACCTCCGCGCGCAGTACGAGGCGGAGCAGAAACGCTCCGAGGACGAGTTCAACAAGAAATACGAGGAGTTTCTCGACGGCCAGTCCACTTTCGCTCCCAACATCCGCACCAAGCGGCAGGCCGAGCTGGAAGAGCTCATGAGGAAGAGCGTCGACTTCAAGCACCAGGCCGAGCAACTGCTGCGGCAGGCCGAGAAGGACGCACTCGCGCCCCTGCGCCAGCGCATTCTCGACGCCGCCCAGACCCTCGGCAACGAATACGGCTACGACTTCATCCTCAACACCGACAACAACGCGCTGCCCTTCGCATCGCACACCACCGGCGAGGATGTGACGGCCAAGATGAAGAGCATCCTGAAATAAGCCCATGACAGTGTTTCCCCAATCACCCGGCCCCATCGGCATCTTCGACTCTGGCTACGGCGGCCTCACCATCCTCCACGGCATCCGACAGCTGCTGCCCCAATACGACTACGTATTCTTGGGCGACAACGCCCGCGCCCCCTACGGGCCCCGCTCCTTCGACGTGGTGTACCAGTTCACGCGGCAGGCCGTGGTGAGGCTCTTCGAGCTGGGCTGCCACCTCATCATCATCGGCTGCAACACGGCCTCGGCCAAGGCGCTGCGCAGCATACAGCAGCACGACTTGCCCGAGCTCGACCCCAACCGTCGCGTGCTGGGAGTCATCAGGCCCACCGCCGAGGTGATAGGCAAGATAACGCGCAACAACCACGTGGGGATAGTGGCAACCGAGGGGACCATACGCAGCCACAGCTACGACATGGAGATAGCCAAGCTCTGGCCCGACATCAAGGTCTCGGGACAGGCCTGCCCCTTCTGGGTGCCGCTCATCGAATACAACGAGGCCGACTCGCCCGGAGCCGACTACTTCGTGAAGAAACGCCTGGACCAGCTCATGCACAAGGACCCGCTCATCGACACGCTCATCCTGGGCTGCACCCACTACCCCATCCTGCTGCCCAAGATCGTGAAATACGTCAGTCCAGACGTGCGCATCGTGCCCCAGGGCGAGTATGTGGCCTCCAGCCTGAAGGACTATCTCCACCGCCATCCCGACATGGACGCACGCTGCACCAAGGGAGGCCATGTGGTCTACTACACCACAGAGAACCCCAACCGCTTCAAGGAGGGCGCCCGCATCTTCATCAGCGACGAGGTGAGCGTCAACCACTTGGATTTGGAATAAGGGGAAGTGGGGCTAAAGCCCCATCCGCCCATCCGCCCATCCGCCCATCCGCCCCACCACACCCCATGCACGCCATCATCATCACCCAATGGACAATCTTCAAGCAACCCTCGAACTCGGCACCAAGCCCATAGGACGCCTGCTCTGGCAGTATGCCCTTCCCGCCATCGTGGCCATGCTGGCCTCATCGCTCTACAACATGGTCGACTCCATCTTCATCGGCCAGGGCGTAGGCCCCATCGCCATATCCGGACTGGCCATCACGTTCCCCTTCATGAACCTCACGGGAGCCTTTGGGGCGGCCATCGGAGTGGGATCCTCCACCTACCTCTCTGTGAAGTTGGGGCAGAAGGACTACCGCACCGCGGAGCGCATCCTCGGCAACACGCTCATGCTCAATGTCTACGTGGGCGTGGCTCTGTCGGTGGTTTGCCTGCTGATGCTCGACCCCATACTCCGCTTTTTCGGCGCCAGCGACGCCACCCTGCCCTACGCCCGCCAATACATGGTCATCATCCTCGCGGGCAATGTCGTCACCCACACCTATCTCGGCCTCAACGCCGTGCTGCGCGCCGCCTCCAAGCCGCGCCAAGCCATGAACGCCACCATCTTCACCGTGGTGTTCAACACCATCCTCGACCCCATCTTCATCTATCCCTGGGGGCTGGGACTGGGCATCAGCGGCGCCGCCTACGCCACCATCCTGGCCCAGATACTCGCCCTCTGCTACCAGGCGCGCCTGTTGGGCGACAAGCGGCAGCTCATCCACTTCAGCCGCGGCACCTACAAGCTCCAATCCCAAATCATCAAGAACATCATCGCCATAGGCGTCTCGCCCTTCGCGATGAACGTCTGCTCGTGCATCATCGTGATATTCATCAACAACCAGTTGGTGAGCTACGGCGGCGACCTCGCCGTGGGAGCCTACGGCATCTCCAACAAGATACTCTTCGTCTTCACCATGTTCGTGCTGGGACTCAACCAGGGCATGCAGCCCATCGCCGGCTACAACTTCGGCGCGCAGCGCTTCGACCGCCTGATGCGTGTGGTCAAGCTCACCATGCTCAGCGCCACGGCCGTAGTGACCGTGGGCTGGTGCTTCGCCATGTTCCCGCCCCAGCTTTGCGTGCGCCTCTTCACCACCGACGCCACGCTCATCGGCATCGCCGCCAACGCCCTGCGCATCACTGGCTGCATGTTCCCCATCGTTGGCTATCAGATGGTCACCACCAACTTCTTCCAATGCATCGGCAAGGTTAAGGTCAGCATCTTCCTCTCGCTCTCCCGCCAGCTCATCTTCCTCCTGCCCATGCTCTGGCTGCTGCCCCACTTTTTCCAGCTCAACGGCGTTTGGTTCTCCATGCCCACCTCCGACCTGCTCGCTTCCGTCGTCACGGCATGGGTTATGGTTCGCTATATGCGGATGTTCAAGCGGCAGCAACAGGAGAAGGACGGAGCCGCCTAAAAACCGTGACTATCCTGCCAATTGTACATATCACCGCACCAGCCTGTTTTCAAGGTTTTTCTTGCTGTGATACAAGACTGAGGCACGAAGGCTGTTTCTTCTACGGAGCCGGCTTGCCGATGATTCGCTTCTATATAACATTTATCTGTTATTTCCCGTTTTACTCAGGGAAAGGCCCCAGTGGTGAACTGAATAGTGTCCGCTGTGGGCAGCGGACCTCCCGCACCCATTGCATCGGAGCAAGGGTTTTACTGGTTTTTGTCGCAATAGAACCCTAAATTCAATCGCAAAGCTCAATATCATTTGTTTAGGAGTACAATTCGCTGAACAGTTACTAAAGTGCGTTCATTGGCTAAATAAACTTAAAATAATTTGTAATAATTACAAACTCACTTGTTTGTTTGGCATTTATTGTTTATCTTTGCACCATTGAAAAGAAAACATTAAACTACTGCATTATGAAAGAACTTAAAGGAACAAAGACCGAGCAGAATTTGCGCGAGGCTTTCGCAGGTGAGAGCCAAGCTTTCACAAAGTACTCCTACTATGCCTCCAAGGCCAAGAAGGAAGGCTACGAGCAGATAGGAGCCCTCTTCCAGGAGACAGCCGACAACGAGAAGGAGCACGCCAAGCTGTGGTTCAAGTATCTCCACGGTGGTGATATTCCCGACACAATCGCCAACCTGAAGGACGCCGCCGCCGGCGAGAACTACGAGTGGACCGACATGTACGACCGCATGGCCCGCGAGGCCGACGAGGAGGGCTTCAAGGAGATTGCCGCCAAGTTCCGCGGCGTGGGCGCCATCGAGAAGCGCCACGAGGCACGCTACCTCAAGCTGGTGGAGAACATCGAGCAGGGTGTCGTCTTCTCACGCGACGGCGACCGCATCTGGAAGTGCCGCAACTGTGGCCACTTGGTCGTAGGCAAGAACGCTCCCAAGATCTGCCCCGTCTGCAACCATCCGCAGAGCTACTTCGAACTCAACGCCGACAACTATTAAGAATCTTAATAGGCGCTTCTGCCAATTTCCGCCTCCCACGACCCGTCCTCGTGGGAGGCTTTTTGTTTGCGCAGAGCAGAGCCACCAATCAGGGAGACGGCGGGGATGGGCTTCCCGCCTGTAGGAAACGGGCTGTCAGTCTTTCGTGGCAATTGACACGATAGTTCGTGGCAACTGAGACGATAGTTCGTACCAGTTGCCACGAACTATCGCGACAACTGCCACAAATCTTTGGCAGGCGACCGCAAAGGAGCCGACAGCCCCTGCGGACGACACCAGCAACCAGCCGGGCAGCCATCATCGACTTAACATTTATTAATGGAAAGACGTGCAAGATTTCACCGACTGCAGGATTTATCCCATGAATGGAATGGACAATAATCGGATTGCAAAAACGTTAAATACACAAAACAAATTAAACAAATTAAGGAAAAATGAAAAGCTTGAAAATCATTACGCTCCAATTGGCCGCCCTGCTCTGCGTGGGCTGCATGCTCACATCGTGCCTCGACGACGATGACGACGACAACAACGGCTTAAAATATCTCACCAAGACGGAGCAGCAGCAGGCCTTCAGCAAGATTGCCGGCTACCACAAAGGCTACATCTGCTGGGCCACAAGCCCCTCAAGCGCCAAACTGGATTCGGCTGAGGTGACGCTCAACGCCGCCAGCGACTCCACCATCTACATCTACAACTTCCCCACAAAGCCGCTCGCCGCCTACATGATGGAGGGACAGCAGGAGCTGAAGGACTCGCTGGAGAAGCAGAAGGACGTGACGCTGACCCTCTACACACGCTACTACCACTTGAGTCCCGTCTATTTCCAGGCTGACCCCTACAACCTGTCCTACAACGTCACCTTCGGCGGGAAGAGCCACAAGGTGGAGGTGGCCTTCTACTCGGGAATGCCCAGCTACCTCTATGGCGTATACAACAGCAGCGCCACCAACAAGCTGCAGATTCTCTTGTGCGAGGCCGCCATCTGGGTGGACCGCGACCTGAGCAACGCCAACCCCACCAACTACCTGTCGTCTACCCACACTTTCTACTTCCTCAGCAAGTAGGCAAGCCTTCGGGTGCGGGGTGGAGCCGCCACCGTCATCCCATCGGCTATAAGGAGACAAGAGAGAGACGACAACTAAAAAACGCCGCAAGTCAACCTCATCGTTGGCTTGCGGCGTTGCGCATACTATAGGCTGGTTCTATAAATTAGGTCGAGTCGTATTCTGCAAGCTATCGGGACTCAAAACGTAAGTTGAAGAGGAAGTGTAGCGGGCTACACGACCGATGAGACTTGACGTTTTGAGACCGATAGATGCAGAAGACGACCGAAACGACAACTCCACTTTATCGATTATTCTATC
>SFCY01000033.1 GCA_004558865.1 Bacteroidales bacterium | reverse complement strand
TGCCTCAGGCTTGCATCACAGCAAGAAAAACCATGAAAACAGGCTGGCGCGGCCCCTGTCCCTACAAACCTACAAAACCTATAAGGCTTACTTGTCCGCTGAGGGCAGCGGACCTCACGGGCAGCGGATCCCACGCCGTGATAGCCTGTTTTCAAGGTTTTCCTTTGTGTCAGCGTCATCATCCGACAGAGGAGGGTTTGCCGTTTGCGGGGTGAAGGCGGTTAGAGGCGAAGCCTCTCACAAGCCTTCACCCCGCAAACGGCAAAAAGCTTTGGGCCTTGATGACGCTGATACAAAGGGTTTTCTTGGTTTTTGTTTTAAAAACTAAAATGCACTGGATTTGTCGGGTGCGACGATATTTTCTGGTACACCATATTGAACATCCTAATAAGCAAACTACATGCGAAGACCATTCACTTCTCTTCTGTGTCAGTTGTCGCAGACTATCGTGTCAGTTGTCGCGGACTATCGTTTCAGTTGTCACGGACTATCGTGCCAACTGTCACAAATGTTGTCCGACGCTTCATGAAGACTTTGAAGAGCGGACTTGCGTTGTTCTTCGTCGGTTAGCACTACTTTCGGATAAGGTAGGAGGCATCACGGAAGAAAAAATAAGCGGGCTTATTTTGTTCTTCGCCCGATTTGCACTACCTTTGCAGCGAAAAGACAAAAATATCGAAAAAATGAGATCAAGAACATCAGATTGGTTTGAAACCAAGATTCGTTACGACAAGACCCAAGAGGACGGCACACAGAAGAAAGTCACTGAGCAATACGTTGTCGACGCGCTCAGCTTCACTGAGGCCGAAAGCTCCATCATAGAGGAAATGTCGTCGTATATCAGCGGCGACTTCAAAATCACCGACATCAAGCCGGCCCCCTATCATGAGATTTTCTTCTCTGATATGGAAAGCGACGACAAGTGGTTCAAGACAAAACTGCAGTTTATCACCATCGACGAGAAGACGGAGAAGGAGAAACGCTCCAACGTGAACTACCTCGTTCAGGCAGGGACCCTCGAAGGAGCTGTGAAGCATATCGGTGAGGTGATGGGCACCACCATGAACGACTATGCCATCGCCAGCGTTGCCGAGACGATGATCATGGACGTGTTTGAACATAACGCGCAGCCCAAGAAGGAGCAGCCCGACGACAAGCCTGAGTACGAGGAACAGCCCAAGGCCGAGTAGGAAGCTGCCAAGACAGAGGGATGCGAATGCCAATCTATAAGTCTTAGGATTATGAATGTAGAAGATGTAGCGAAAAACTTGCACGAGGTGGTGGACACGCTTCCAAGTGGTGTGCGTCTTGTTGCAATCAGTAAGTTCCACCCCAATGAGTATATCGAGGTCGCCTATCGCGAGGGACAGCGCGTTTTCGGCGAGAGCCATGAGCAGGAGCTTGCCCGCAAGGTGGAGTCGCTTCCCAAGGACATCGAATGGCACTTCATTGGCCATCTGCAAACCAACAAGGTGAAGTACATCGCTCCCTATATCAGCATGATAGAGGCCGTCGACTCGATGAAACTATTGAAGGAGATTGACAAGCAGGCTGCCAAGCACGAGCGGGTCATCGACGTGCTGCTGGAACTCCACATCGCAGAGGAGGAAACCAAATACGGACTCACGCTGGACGCTTGCCGGAATCTGTTGGAGGAGGGCGAGTGGCGCAATCTGAAGCATGTGCACATCGCAGGTCTCATGATGATGGCGTCCAATGTGGACGACGAGCAGCAGATTGCCTCAGAGTTTGACACGGCCAAGGACTTCTTCGATGAGGTCAAGGCCCGGTATTTTGCTGACGACCCTACGTTCAAGGAACGCTCGTGGGGCATGAGCCACGACTATCAGATTGCCGTCAGACACGGCTCCACCATGGTGCGCGTGGGAACGAGAATCTTCGGGCCGCGCGTGTATTGATTCGTTTCCTGCGTCATTTGCATTGGATACCGCCTTCAAGCAACTTGAGGTTTGCTTGGAGGCGTTTTGCTTCTTCCGAATTCCAATCCAACGGGCTAACATCAAGCTGCATCCTGACGCACGTCGGCGAGAGGGGGGAGTGGGGGAGACTGGTGGAGGGACGCAAGGCAAAGAGAGAGAGGGAGGGAGACCGAAGCCAGGGAATGGGGTTTGGGAGCAACAAAATAATGATTGATGGATGATGGATTGTGGATTAAAAAGGCTATCTTTGTGGCATGAAAGTGAATTTGAAGACATTTGAGGGTGTCAACCGCCCCATGTATGTGCTTGAGGAACAGCGGCTGAGAAACAACTTGGAAATCATCAGTGGTGTGGCGCGCCGCGCCGACGTGGAAATCATCATGGCCTTCAAGGCATACGCCTTGTGGCGCACTTTCCCCATCCTGCGTGAGTATATTGGCGCCACAACGGCAAGCTCGCTCTATGAGGCGCGGTTGGGAAAAGAGGAGTTTGGGGCTCCTGCCCATACTTTCTCCCCTGCCTATACGGATTATGAGATTGACGAGACAGCCCGTTGCTCGTCGCATCTCATATTCAATTCTATCAGCCAGTATGCTCGCTTCCACGAGAGAGCCTCAAGGGCCAACGGCAAGTTGCTGATGGGGCTGCGAGTCAACCCTGAATACAGTGAGATTCAGACCCTGCTCTACAATCCTTGTGCGCCAGGCTCGCGCTTCGGAGTCTTGGCGGCGAGTCTGCCCGAGCAGTTGCCGGCCGACATCTCGGGCTTCCATGTCCATTGCCACTGCGAGAGTGGAAGCGATGCCTTTGAGCGTACGCTGGCCCATATCGAGGATAAGTTCGCTCGGTGGTTTCCGCAACTGAAATGGATCAACTTCGGTGGCGGCCATCTGATGACCCGCCGCGACTATGACGTCGACCGTTTGGTGGCCACGTTGCAGAGGTTCCACCAACGCTATCCTTGGCTTCACGTGATACTGGAGCCAGGCAGTGCCTTTGGCTGGCAGACGGGGCCTTTGGTGAGCCAAGTGCAGGACATCGTGGAGAACCACGGTATCAAGACTGCCATCCTCAACGTCAGCTTTACCTGTCACATGCCCGACTGCCTGGAGATGCCCTACCATCCGAGCGTGCGTGGAGCGCGTGTCGTCGACGAGGGCAGCTGTGGCGACCAACCACACGTCTATCGGCTTGGAGGCAACTCCTGCCTGAGCGGCGACTTCATGCAGAGCTGGGCTTTCGACCATGAGCTGCAGGTGGGGGAGAACATCATCTTCGAGGACATGCTCCACTACACTACGGTGAAGACAACGATGTTCAACGGTGTGACTCATCCCGCCATCGTCCTGGCCCGTCCCGACGGCGAACTTGTTGTCCTCCGCGAGTTCGGCTATGAGGATTATAAGAACAGGATGGACTGAAAACCAAATCACAATTCATAATTTGGGTGTTCAATATGAAGTACCCCAAATATCGGCACAGCGGATATTTTCAGTGGATTCATGGTAAATTTATGGTCGGTTCTAAAAATTAGGTCGGGTCGTATTGGGTTCCCAATACGACCCGACCTAATTTATAGAACCAGCCTTAAACGAGGAAGCTGATATAGGCACGGTCGTCGAATGACCTCTGGTTAATTCTCCAGCCTTTCGTGGCCTTGAAGCTCCCAATGCATAGAGGGTCGTCTTTCAATTGGCGCGCCAAGAGTTCTTCGCTCTCGCTGAGTGTGGGGCGAAGAAAGGGATAGCCGTCGGTGGCCAGCACAATCTCCTTGGGTTGGGTTTGGCACAGTCCCAACTTTCGGATGTTCAGACAGCGGGTCTTGCCCATCGGAATCTTGAACCCATCGACCACACTGTACTTGATGTTCTCGTATTTCATGGAGTTGACAAGCTCGGGCAGGATGGCGTTTCGGCCAACATCGTTGCTGCGTAGCTCTTCCACAGTGGCTCCCGCCCTCAAGGCATCGCGCAGCATTTGGGAGCGGATACTGGCCAACATCGCCTCGCCCGGCTTGGGGTTGTCGAAATAGCGTCCGCCGATGATGCACTGGCAATCGCCTATCATCCACACCTCATGACGATAGCGCGAGTAGACAACCACGCTGGCGCACAGGCGCTGCTCGGGGTGCGCCATCAGCCTTTCTCTAACGGCGGGTTCTGAAGGGTAGGCCGAGGCGAGGGCGCGCGTCAGCCGTGTGGCGGCTATCTTGATGGTCGCCGCAAGGGGCAGGGCGGCTACGGCATCCTTGAGCAGCAACATGGCGTATCGGCCATTGGTCATCTGCGGATTGATGCGGAGCGGCGTCTTGCTCGTGCTGCCGTCGATAACGGCAATGAAGTCGTCAGTGACTGCTATGCCGTCCTCGCTCTGCTCGTCGCTGACCTTCCCTCTTATCAGGCTGTCGATGATTGTCATGATTGAAATTCGGATTGAAACTCTTTTTCTTCTTGTCCTTGTGTTGGCTTTTTGCGTGTTGCTGTCCGTTGGGCTGTGGCGTGGAGCCAATGGGGCGGTCGTCGAAGCTGACGCGTCCTCGGGGCATCGGTCTTCCGCTGTAGAGCTTTTGGAGCAGGTCGCGTCGGCCCAGGCGGGAGAGTTCGCGCTCTATGCCTCCGCGCGCCTCGGGCTTGTACCAGAAGAAGAACTGCCGCTGGGCCAGCTTCTCCCTCTGGGTCTTGGCCGAGAACACAGGTTCCAGCGTGTAGGGGTTGTAGCCTGTATACCACATCTCGGTGCTCACCGTCATGGGCGTGGGGGTGAAGTCCTGCACCTGCTCCAGGTGGAAGTCCAAGTCCTTTGTGATGACGGCCAGCTCGGCCATGTCCTCTTCATGGCAGCCGGGGTGGGAACTGATGAAGTAGGGGATGATTTGCTGGTTGAGGCCCTCTTCCCGGTTGATGCGCTCGAAGATGCGCTTGAAGTCGTAGAACTGGCTGAACGACGGTTTGCGCATTAGAGCCAACACCCTGTCGGAGGTATGTTCGGGCGCCACTTTCAGGCGGCCGCTCACATGCCGGGTGATGAGCTCGCGGGTGTATTGGCGGGCGCTGGCGTTGGCTTTCTCGTCCTTGCTCTTATATAATAATAGGTCGTAGCGAACGCCGCTGCCAATGAAGCTCTTCTTGATGCCCGGCAGCGCGTCGACGGCATGGTAGATGTCGAGCAGTCGGCTGTGGTCGGTGTCGAGGTTGGGGCATACCTGTGGGTTGATGCACGATGGGCGCTTGCAGTGCTCGCAGGCTTTGAGGTTGCGGCCGTGCATGCCGTACATGTTTGCCGAGGGGCCGCCAAGGTCGCTCAGGTATCCTTTGAAGCCGGGCATGGCTGCCACTTGGCGCACTTCGCGCAGGATGCTCTCTTTGGAGCGGCAGCTGATGAATTTGCCCTGATGGGCCGATATCGTGCAGAAGGCACACCCGCCGAAGCAGCCTCGGTGGATGTTGACCGAGAACTTGATCATTTCGTAGGCGGGGATGGTCTTGCCGCGGTACTTGGGGTGGGGAAGCCTTGTGTAGGGCAGGTCGAAAGAAGCGTCAATCTCTTCGGTGGTCATCGGCGGGTAGGGGGCGTTCACCACCACGTATTTGTTGCCCACGGCCTGAAGCAGCCGCTGGGCGTGCATCTTGTTGGCCTCTTCCTCGATATGGCGGAAGTTCTCGGCCTCGGCCTTCTTGTCGTGCAGACACTCCTCGTGCGAATGAAGCACGATGTCGGCCTCGCTGATGCCATTGGGTATGTCTTCTTTCCTGCGCAGAAACGCAGTTTGCGGAATGTCCTCTATCTGGTCGATGCCCATCCCCTCGGCCATTTCGCCAGCCAGCCTCAGGATGGGCTTTTCTCCCATGCCATAGATGATCATGTCGGCGCCCGAATCGCAGAGTATGCTGGGGCGTACTTTGTCTTGCCAGTAATCGTAGTGGGTGAGCCGCCGCATGGAGGCTTCTATTCCACCGAGCACCACCGGCACGTCGGGAAAGAGCTTCTTCAGGATTTGGGTGTAGACGATGGAGGGGTAGTCGGGCCTCATGTCGTGGCGGCCGTCGGGACTGTAGTCGTCGCTGGAGCGCAGACGCTTGTTGGCCGTATAGCGGTTGACCATGGAGTCCATGGCTCCAGCCGAGACGCCGAAGAAGAGGCGCGGACGCCCCAACTTCTTGAAGTCGCGGAAGTCGCCGTGCCAGTCGGGTTGCGGCACGATGGCCACCCTATAGCCCGCGGCTTCGAGGGTGCGGCCGATCACGGCAGCTCCGAACGACGGATGGTCTACGTAGGCATCGCCGGAGAAGAAGATGACGTCCAGCTCATCCCATCCGCGAAGCTCGCATTCCTTCTTCGTTGTTGGGAGGAAGTCGGTGAGCCGGTATCCTTGATTGTCCTGTTGGTTCACTGCTGCTCGTTGTTGTTTTCCGGATTCCCTTCCTGCTTCTTCTTCCAGTCGAGAAAGAGGAGGACAAGCTGGTGGAGACCGAAAGCTTTCATGTTGGAATTGTAGATGACGTCGAGGCAGAGATCGAGCAGGTCGTTGTCGGTTCCCGTGCCGCTCTCCAATAGTGAGCGCACATTGAATTTGAGCTTGTCGAGTACGGTCTCGTCGATGATGCCATTGCTGTCGACGAGGTTGCGCAGCAGTTGGTATCTGTCTATCGTTTGAAGATGCTTCTCCGACACCTCTATGCTGCGGGTGCCAGAAACGTTGGCTTGTATTTTCATATTATCTGAGTTTGAGTTATTTTAAGAGGAACTGCCAGATGCCCTTCATCAGTTGGCGGCGTGTCGTCGGGCCGTTGATGACCTCGAAGGGGAATCCCATTGTGAAGGTGCGTGTGGAACCGTTGTCGAAAGCCACTGCGGCTCCCATTCCGTTGCTGTACTTCATGGAGCAGAAGGCTTGCCCCGTGGGGGTGATGGCATCCGAATGGGTGGCGGCATAGTGTTCGGGGTTGGCTTTGTTGATGATGTCGAATGACACGCCCATTCCGTTCATCGCGCCCAAGGAGTCGCTGCGCACCTGCCCTTGCCAGGCGCAGTGGAGGACATCGTCAAGCCACGACGGGTCGTCGCCCTGAAGCATGTCGCTTGCCACATAGGCTCCACTGACCAACAGTCCGCCACCATTGCTGCAAAAAGCTTTGAGCTGCTGGCGCAGTTGCGGGGTGAAGGTCTTGTAATAGGCCGAGGCATTTGGCGTGTGCTTTTGGAGTCCCAGGATGAGGTCCACTCCTTGGTAGTCGTTGAGCCGCACGCTGCCCGTCTCTACGGCTGTGCGTGAGCAGCTCACAATGTTGTAGAGGTGGGATGCGGCAATGTCTTGGGCGTGCGAGCGTACGTAGTCGAACGTGTTGCCCATGAGAAAGTGTCCGGCCAGCTCGTTGCCGCTGTAGCCCAGTCCCGTTTCCGACTCAGAACCCATGTTGGCGCGGTTGAACGAGACTTGCCTCCCGCTCCAGCCTGCCGTGAGGCCGTAGCTTACTCCCTCATCCGCGTCGAGGTCAAAGCCCTGCCGGGTGGCGTCGTTGATGACCGCAGGGCCCGACAGACGTTGGAAGCCGTCGACGATAATGACTGTCTTTCTTGCCTTTGGTTCATAGCAGACCGACAACACCTCCGAGGGGAAGCTCTCGCCTCCGCGGTTGACGCTGGTGATACGGAAGCTGTAGACAACGCCGGGTGTGAGCTCTACTTCCATAAAGGGTCGCTTCACGTTGGTTCCGTTGTCGAACCCGCTGGTTCCAGTGGCCATATAGACATTGTAGGTTGTGGGGTGGGCTGTGGGCTCCAACGGGTCGTCTTGTGCTGCCCATGTGAGGCGGGCCTTGCCGTCTGACAGTGTAGCCGAGAAATGGGTCGGTGGTAGTGGCTGCACTATGCAGGAACGGCCGTGCTGGCCGTTGACAAAGCGCAGTATGGTCTTGTAGAGCGAGCGGGCCAGGGCGAACCGGAAGTTAGGATCTTGGCCAAGAACCATGTCGGGAAAGTTTTGGTGCGACATGGTCTCGATGATGGCCGAGGGCACCTCTGGCAGCCGTGTCTCGGAATAGTTGCGGTCCCAAAGGTAGCGTCGGTTCCATTTCTTGTAGGTGGAGGGTATGTCGCGCATGATGCCGTCGAGCAGGGCCTTGGCAAAATCCTTGCTTGTCTGACGTGAGATTCCCGAGTTGAGTCGTCCGTCGTTGAAATTGGTGGTGCAGATGGCCAGTGAACCGATGATGTCATTGCCATTTGGCGCATAGCCTGCGTCGCTGTGAACGGCCAACGACAGTTCCAAGGGAACTTTCTTTCCCTCAAGCAGCGGCATGTAGACACTGCCGCCGCCCAGCCAGTTGCTCATGAGCGAACGCACGTTGATGTCGTCGCCATAGTCGTCGGTGCCGTTCTTCGTGCTGTAGTATCGGTAGGGAGTTCCCGCCCATTGGGCGTAGTATCGTGCTCCCTCCAAGCAGCGGGGCAGTCCACTCGTTGAGCCGCCGCGCTCTATGTTTCCTATACCGCCGCCGAAGCGCACCGCATCGGTCGTCACGAGTCCCCGTGTCTTGGATAGGTTGGTCACGACCACTTGGTTGTAGGGGGAGCATCCTTGGTCGAAGTCGAACGTGCCTAAATAGACCCACGTGCCGCCCCCCATGCGCTGGTTGACGTGGAAGCGGGTCTCCTGTCCCTTGTGGCAGACGATGTATTCCGCATCGGGAACGCTGCCGTCGACAGTGGCATAGCTTACGTATACGGCATATCTGCCCGCTTTTTGGAGGTGGGGGCGATAGACGCTCTGTGATAGGTTCTTGTCTTTCTTCTGCGTGAGGTTCATCCTCACCGTGCCGTTGGCAAAGGGATTCTCTCCCATCTGGTAGTTGCCCGAGTGCCAGGCGAAGCCCTTGCCCGGCGCGTCCACCCACGAGGATTTGCCCGATGTCTCCTTATAATAGGAAGCATTGGAGGAGCCGTTGTTGTCTACGATGACCTCTTCGGTCTGCCAGTCGCGCTCACGTGGGGTGAAGACATTGGCTCCGGCGTTCTCAAGCATGGGAATGAGGTAGGGCACGACGATGGTCTGGGTGAACAAGTCCTCGGTGGTGCAGAACAGATTCGGCCTTTGCCATTTCCACACTCCCTTGTTGTTGTCGTAGTAGCGGCCATGCGACGCCCACACCACAAGATGCCTGTTGAAGAGTCCGTGCGAAGGGTGGCTTGGGGCGGAGACGTTTGTCACCCATGGCAAGCCGTCGTAGTCGGTGGAGCCCCACGCCCCCTTGTAGCTTGCAGCGTCGATGGCCAGCTCTTCGATGAGCGAGCCGTTGGTTCGGATACGTATCTTGTAGTCGTCGTAGGGGTGGGGGAGCGCCTTCCTTACTTTCTTGTAAATCTTCTCTACATATTTTTTGGTGAACTGCTGTTGCGAGAAGTACTCGTCCATGGTGATGTCGACCGTGGATTTGCTGTCGTCGATGGCCAGCTTCTTCATCTTTGCCGGCTGGAGCAATTCGCCCTCATTGGGCTTGTAAGTGTAGAAATAGGCACTAAGCCTTCTTTCCGCCTTCTCCTTGAGGGCGGTGCTTTGGGCGCTGACGGTTGTGGTGGCCATCAGCAAGCCTGCAATCAGAAGCGTGTTTCTTATTAACTTGCTATTGTCTCTTTGGAAAGTCATTATCGGTTAGTTTTCCCTCTGTCGGAATCCCCTGCCTCTCAGATGCCCGTGACGAAGTTCTCAGGCTTCTTGCCCTTGAAGCTTTGGTAATAGAGCTTGATGTCTCTCATTTCCTTCTCAGCATTGCCCGATGGGTGGATGACCTTGGTGCATTGGATGAGCTTGCGTTCATAGTCCACTCCAAAGAGCAGGATGGGTATCTGTGCTTTGAGCGCGATATAGTAGAAACCAAGTTTCCAGTCGGGATTTGGCGAGCGTGTACCCTCTGGCGTGATGCAGAGGCGGAAGTCGTCGCGCCTTTTGGCCTCGTCGGCCAGTTGGTCGGTCAGGCTGCAGTGCTTGGAACGCCATACGGGAATGCCGCCGATATGTCGGAACCAAGCTCCCAAGGGACCTTTGAACCATTCCTTCTTCATCAGGAAGTTGATGTGCATGTTCTCAGCGCGCATGTAGAGCTGGCCGATGACAAAGTCCCAGTTGCTGGTATGGGGAGCCAGACAGATGATGCATTTGCGGGGAATGGGCTGGGCTACATTCTTCGTCCAGCCCATTTTCTTATATAACAGCCAACTATATAAATTAGTTGAGTCCATTCAGCTGGTCGATGATTTCGTTCACGTTCTTGTTGAAGTCCTCCACAAGCTTGGCAAAGTATACTTTGCGCTTCATGCCGGGCTCTGGGTGTGAGATGCGGCTGATGAAGTCGCTGTGTATTTTCAGAATACTTGTCAATATAGCCTCGACGGTGTCTTCGTCGGCTTTAGCTCCATAAAGTGAATGGGCAACTCCTTCTGCGAACAGGTCACTGCAAACGTAGTTGATTGATCGTTTTAAATCTCTTTTGTTAGCCATAGCGAATGTATTTTAGATAACAATCTGTTTTCAATTCCCAAAATTAGACAAAAAATAGGAACAAACAAATATTTTCATGTTTTTTTTGATTCTTCACAATGATTTAAGGCCCAATAATTTTAGTTTATCAACGGAAATTCGTAATTTTGCATTGAAATATTGTTCTTAATAAAAAATCGATTCGCAAAATGGAAATCAGTCTTTTGCAGAAGGAGCGTGCTGCTTATCAGCCGAAACTTCCTAAGGGTCTTCAGGGCGCTGTGAAAGTAGTGGAGGGTGAACCCACTCAGAGTGTTGGTGATCAGGATGAGATCAAGATGCTATTCCCCAACACCTATGGAATGCCTCTCGTTGAGTTTGTCAAGGGTGACAAGGAGAATAACCAGAAGATGAACATTGGTGTGATACTCTCTGGTGGCCAGGCTCCTGGCGGCCACAATGTGATTTGTGGCCTTTTTGATGCCATCAAGAAGATGAACCCCGAGAACAGGCTCTATGGATTCCTAATGGGTCCCGGCGGCCTTGTTGACCATGAGTACAAGGAACTCACCGCTGACATTATCGACCAGTACCGCAACACGGGTGGCTTCGACATGATTGGTTCAGGAAGAACGAAACTTGAGAAAGAAGACCAATTCGAGAAAGGTCTCCAAATTATCCGCAAGCTCGACATCAAGGCCATTGTGATTATCGGTGGTGACGACTCCAACACCAATGCCTGTGTGCTTGCAGAATACTACGCTGCCAAGAAATACGGTGTGCAGGTCATTGGCTGCCCCAAGACAATCGATGGTGACCTCAAGAACGAGCAGATTGAGACTTCTTTTGGCTTCGACACGGCCACAAAGACTTATTCTGAGATTATCGGCAACATTGAGCGCGACTGCAACTCAGCCCGCAAATACTGGCACTTCATCAAGTTGATGGGTCGCTCGGCCTCGCACATCGCCTTGGAGTGCGCCCTTCAGACCCACCCCAACATCTGCTTGATTTCCGAGGAGATTCAGGAGAAGGATTATACCCTCAACCAGATAGTGGAGAACATCGCAACGTCGGTGGCCCATCGGGCGGAGAGGGGCGACAACTTCGGCGTGGTCTTGATTCCCGAAGGCCTCATCGAGTTCATCCCCGCCATCGGCCGCTTGATAGCCGAGCTCAACGACCTGCTTGCCGCACATGGCTCAGACTACAAGGATTTGGCCCCTGCCGAGCAGCGCGCCTACATCTTGGCACATCTGAGCAAGGAGAACGCGGCTACGTTCAAGACTCTGCCAAAAGGCGTGGCACGCCAGCTTTCCCTCGACCGTGATCCGCATGGAAACGTGCAGGTGTCGCTCATCGAGACCGAGAAGCTCCTCGCCGAGATGGTTGGCGACTTGCTCGCAGAGTGGGAGAAGGAGGGTAAGTTCAAGGGCAAGTTCGCAGCCCAGCACCATTTCCTTGGCTACGAGGGCCGCTGCGCAGCTCCCTCCAACTTCGACGCAGACTACTGCTACGCTTTGGGTACTTCGGCTGCCCACCTCATTGCCAATGGCAAGACTGGCTATATGGCTGTCGTGAAGAACACCACCGCCAAGCCCGAAGATTGGAAAGCCGGCGGCGTGCCCATCACGATGATGATGAACATGGAGCGTCGCAACGGTGAGATGAAGCCGGTTATCCGCAAGGCTCTGGTTGACCTCAATGGCAAGCCGTTCAAGACTTTCGCGGCACAGCGCAACGAATGGGCGAAGGCAGCGTCGTATGTCTATCCCGGCCCCGTGCAGTATTGGGGGCCTGCGTCTGTGTGCGACCAGTGCACGAAGACCTTGAAGCTCGAGCTCGAATAAACGTAGACATTCCTGACTTTTAATGACCAGTTCACCCAATCCTCCTGAAAAGATTCATCCTGACAAAACGACTGGATTCAGTTGGCGTGCGTTGCACGCGCGTTTGCCAAGGTGGTTCTGGTGGTTGGGTGGACTGGTTCTTGTATTTGTCTATGTTTGGATTTTCTATTATTTCTTCGTCAGTCCCACGGGCTTCCGTTGGCGCGCCCTCTATGGCGACGCCCGCTATCCCCAGGGCTACGAGATTCATGGCATAGACATCTCCCATTATCAAGGCAAGATAGACTGGGTGGAGTTGCGCAACGGTATGATAAGTGGCTGCCCCTTGCGCTTCATCATCATCAAGTCGACGGAAGGCGACAAGCGCTTGGACGAGAACTTCTATGAAAATTTCCAAGCTGCGCGCGACTATGGCTTCATACGTGGCGCCTACCATTTTTGGAACGACAAGTCGGCTCCGCGCGAGCAGGCCTATTTCTTTCTGAGCAAGGTGCATCTTGAGGACGGCGACTTGCCTCCTGTGCTTGACATAGAGCACAAGCCAGCCGGCAGAAGTGTGGAGGACTTCCAGCGTGACGTGCTCACATGGCTGCATATCGTGGAGGACCGCTACCATGTGAAACCCATCATCTATACCTATTACAAATTCAAGCAAACTTACCTCTCGGCCTCCGTCTTCGACGACTATCCTTATTGGATAGCCCACTACTACGTGGACAAGGTGGAATACAAGGGGCCATGGAAATTTTGGCAGCACACCGATGCCGGACGCTTGCCGGGCATCAAGGGATATGTTGATTTCAACATCTACAATGGAAGCTTCTACGATTTGAAGAAACTCACCATTGGAAACCAAGACCAAGAATATTGATGGCCTACGCCCCCGCGGGCGAGAGGGGCCTCAAGTGCTTTTGCTGGGTCGTGGAGCCAACCCCACCCGCAAAGGATGAATGGAAAGGATACGACAAAGGAGCGCCGGGTCGATGCCCGACGCTCCTTTGTCAATATGTAGGTTGGGAATGGAATCAGCTGTAAAGATAACGTTTAATGGAGCGTTTGGGAGTCTTGGCAAACTCCTCGTCGTGAATCTCTATTCCGGCAATCTTGCTGTAGCCAGGCAGGCTGTTGTTGAGGTTCTGCCTGTTCTGTTCCATCACAGACTTCAGGTCGTCCTTGTTGAAGCCCATGTTCTTCATCATGTCGAAGTCGGGATACACCAAAGCGTAGAGCTTTTCGTTGCGCTGCACCACAACGCTTTCCACCCCCATCGGCAGCGAGTTGAGCGCGTCCTCGATTTCTTCGGGATAGATGTTTTGTCCATTCGAGCCGAGGAGCATGTTCTTGGAGCGTCCCTTGATGAAGATGTTGCCCCCTGCGTCCATGGTGCCGAGGTCGCCGGTGTGGAACCAGCCATCCTCATCGAGCACAGCTTTCGTGGCCTCCTCATTCTTGTAGTAGCCCAACATCACGTTGGGACCCTTGCAGAGAATCTCGCCGGGAGTGTTGGCGGGGTCGGGGCTGTCAATCCTCACCTGCATGTGGAGTGCTGCCCGGCCACTGGAGCCCGGCACGTAGGTCTTGTAGTCGGCGTAGGCGATGATGGGGGCGCATTCCGTGGCCCCGTAGCCTACAGTGTAGTGGAATCCGATGCGGTGGAGGAAGCGTTCCACCTCCTGGTTGAAGGCAGCCCCACCGATGATGACCTCGTAGAATTCTCCGCCGAACGCCTTTGACACCTGGTCGCAAATCCTGTCGTCGATTTTGTCCTTGATGATGGGCATGTTGAGCAGGAGCCGCATTCGGTTGTTCTGTATCTTGGGGAAAACTTTCTTCTTGATGATTTTCTCGATGACGAGCGGCACGGAGATGATGATTTTCGGCTTCACCTCTGCAAACGACTGGGCGATGATGGCCGGCGAGGGAACGCGTGTAAGGTAGTAGATGTGGCAACCGTGAAGAAACTCGAACATAAACTCGAATGCCATGCCGTACATGTGGGCCATGGGCAGGATGCTGATTACCGAGTCGCCGGGGTTAAGGTGCGGCCCCACATTGGTCAAGGCGAAGTCGGCGTTGCTCCACAGCGCGCGGTAGGGAATCATCACGCCTTTCGAGAACCCTGTCGTGCCGCTGGTGTAGTTGATCATGGCCAGTTCGTCGGGATTCTGGTCCATGTAGTAATTCACGTGTTCCTTGCGGAAGTACTTGGGAAACTTCTTGCCGAACATCTCGTTCAGATGCTCGCGTGCGTAGGTCAGCTTGTCGGTGCGCGAAATCACCAGCGAATAGTCGGGTATGTAGACGATGCCCTCCAGCAGCGGCATGTTCGTTGGGTCTATCTCGGTGGCCACCACGTCGCCCACAAAGAGCAGCTTGGCTTCAGAGTGGTTGACGATGTTGTGGATCTGATCGGCGGTAAATTCATGCAGGATGGGAACGGCGATGGCTCCATAAGTGAGCGTTGCCAGGAAGGCTACGGCCCAGTTGGCGCTGTTGCGTCCGCAGAGCGCCACCTTGTCCCCCTTGTTGAGTCCGCTGCTCTCAAAGAGGATGTGGAGCTTTTCAATCTTGCGTGCCACATCATGATACTGCAGGGTCTGCCCCTTGAAGTCGGTCAGCGCGTCCTTGTCCCAGTTGTCGATGATTGACTTCTGGATATATTGGTTGAAGCATGGAATTCTATCCATATTTGTGTGGTTTGATTATAGTGCGTTCTGATATAAGTATCTTTTGATGCTCTTCTTGGGTGTCTTCTCAAACTCTTTCTCCCGAAGCACGATGGCGGCCAACTTGCAATATTGTGGCAGCGCGGCATTGAGGTCCCGGCGGTTCTGCTCCATGATTTTCAGCAGCTCGTCCTGGGTGAGTCCCAGCGAGTTTGCGGCCTCCATGTCGGGATGCACGAGTCCGATGAGCTTGTTGCCCTTTTGGATCACGAGGCTTTCGTTGACCATCGCCATGTTGTTGAGCTTGTTCTCAATCTCCTCTGGATACACATTTTGGCCGTCGGCACCGAGCAGCATGTTCTTGATGCGTCCGCGTATATAGATGAGTCCTCCCTCATCCATCGTTCCCAAGTCGCCCGTGTGGAACCATCCGTTCTCATCGATGGCGGCCTTGGTGGCTTCCGGGTTCTTGTAGTAGCCGGTCATCACGTTCTCTCCCCGTGTGATGATCTCGCCCGGCTTGTGTGCGGGGTCGTCGCTGAGGATTCTCACCGTCATGTTCGACACTGCCCTGCCGCAGGAGCCAGGCTTGAGCTCCTCGTGGTGGCAGAAGCTGATCATGGGCCCCGTCTCGGTGGCGCCATAGCCCACGGCCAAGGGGAAGTGGATGTCCATCAGGAATCGCTCCACCTCCTTGTTGAGTCCTGCGCCGCCGATGATGAGTTCCTTGACATTGCCGCCAAATTCCTTCATCACGAGGTCGCGCACGTGTTCTTTCACCTTGTGGCTGACCAATGGCATGTTCAGCATCAGTTTCATCCTGTTGGTCTCCACGATGGGGAACACCTTCTTGCGCACAATCTTCTCAAGCACCAACGGCACGCTTGCGATAAGGCTTGGGCGAAGCTCCTGCAGAGTCTCCGAAACCAGCGTGGGACTGGGCAGGCGAGTGAGGAAATGGATATGGAGCCCGTAAGTGAATCCGAACAGGAAGTCGAGCATCAGGCCATACATGTGGGCCAATGGCAGGAACGAGAGGGTGTTCTCGCCTGGCTTCGTGACGGGACCCAAGGTCTTGTGGGCCCAGGCCACATTGCCCAAGAGCGAGCGATAGGTGAGCATGACCCCTTTGGAGAAGCCCGTCGTGCCGCTTGTATAGTTGATGAGGGCCAGGTCGTCGGGCTTGTCCTCGTAGTAGCTGATGTGTTCCTTGCCGAAGAATTTAGGGAATTTCCTGCCGAACATCTCGTTCAGGTGCTCACGCGCGTTCTCCAGGTCCAAAGAGCGTGTGAATACCACCGACAGGTCGGGAATGTAGACAATGGCCATCAGGTTTGGCATCTTGTCGTGGTCGAGCGTGGTGGCCACAATGTCGCCCACGAAGAGCAACTTGGCTTCCGAATGATTGATGATGTTGTAAACCTGCTCGGGCTTAAACTCATGCTGGATGGGAACGGCCACGGCTCCATACGTGAGCGTGGCGAGGAACACGACACCCCAGTTGGCACTGTTGCGGCCGCAGAGGGCCACCTTGTCGCCTTGCCTAAGGCCTATGCTCTCAAACATGATGTGCAGCTTCTCGATCTTGCGGGCCACATCATGATATTGGAGCGTTATGCCTTTGTAGTCGCTGAGGGCATCTTCGTTCCAGTTCCTGACGATACTGTCTTTAATGTATGCGTTGAAGTTCTTTAAAGGTTCCATTGCACAAACCTTGAAATTTTGTGCAAAGGTAATATCAATTTTGCTCAATCCAAAATAAAATGTGCAATATTTTGTCCTTTCCTCTATCTTTTCCTATTTTACCTCCGTTTTCGTCATGCTCGCTTATCATTTTAGCGGGATAATTGTTCTATTTTTCGGTTACTCATATTTCATGCTTTTTGCCGGATGGATATGGGAAATGAGATAGCTTGGGGCGATCAGCACGGAGACGCAGATTATGAGTGTGGCCACGTTGAGCGCCACTATCCACAAGCCGTCCACTTCCACGGGGACAGCGTTCACATAGTAGGTGGCGGGGTCGAGCTTCACAAGTCCCGTGGAGGCTTGCAGGGCCACAATGCCCAGTCCAATCAGGTTGCCGAAGAGGAGTCCGCGGCCGATGATGAATGTGGCGAACCATAGGAAGGTGTGGCGGATGAGTCCGTTGCGCGCCCCCAAGGCCTTGAGGATGCCAATCATGCCCGAGCGCTCGAGGATGATGATGAGCAGGCCGGAAATCATGGTGACACCCGACACGGCTATCATTAGAGCCAAGATAATCCAGACGTTCATGTCCAGGAGATCGAGCCAGGCGAATATCTGCGGATTGATCTCGCGTATGGTCTTGAAGGAATAGGTGGCTCCATACTTGTCCACCTTGCGGTTCACCGTTTCCATCACTTGCTGCTCTGCTATGGGCAGCTCTTGGGGCGAGGCCACGGTGAGTTCGGCTCCGGTGGCCTGGTCGGGTTCCCAGCCATTGAGCCTCACCACGGTGTGGAGGTCGGCGTAGACAATCACCTTGTCGTAGAGCGAGAGGTTGGTCTGGTAGATTCCACTAATGGTGAACCTGCGGGTGCGCAGCCCATCTTTGTCTATGAAGTAGGCAAACACCCGGTCGCCCGACTTCAGCTGCAGTTTGTCGGCCATCTGCTTGGATATGAGAATCTTGTTGCCGTCCCGTTTGCTGGAGAAGTGGGGCACGGTGCCGCTCACCATGTTTTGTTGGATGAATTTGGGGTCGAATTCCTCGGCAACGCCTTTCAACTGCACACCGAGGAAGTCGTTGTCGGTCTTCAAAATGCCCTCTTTCATAGCGAAGCGCTCCGCGTGGGCTATGCCTTTCAGACGGCTAAGGGCGTTGACCATGGAGTCGTCCATCACTATGGGGTATTGCTCAGAGCTTTGCAGTGTGGTGAATTCGGCCACTTGCATGTCGCCGCCGAAGCCCTTCACCTTTCCCTGCACAGTGTGCTTAAACCCCATCACCACGCAAACGCTCACAATCATCACCGCCAGTCCGATGGCCACGCCGGCCGTGGCGATGCGTATGGCAGGTTTGGAAACGTGACGTTTGTCTTCGCCCTCTGCGGTGAAGATTCGTTTGGCTATAAAAAGAGGTAAGTTCATGTTTGTATATTTTTCTCTTGTGTGCGCATGTTGCGCCTTGTCTTGGCGTGGGGCAAGTTTGGCCCTCGCCCATTCGGCTTGGGCGGAGGGTTTGCTTGCGCTTCCTCCTTCCCGCTATGGCTGGGTTGGGACATGCTGGTCCCCGCCTCCTTTTGGCTTGTCATAAACCAGCGTCCGCGCAATCCTTATTGGACTGTCCTGGCTTGCGGCGCGCTTGGACACAGGTCCGCTTGGCTTGGCGGGAGCGTTTTTGTCTTTATTCGTCGTCCACCCTGCCGGGGTAGGTCTCCAAGGCCTTCTTCAGCACGATCAAGGCGCGGCAGAGATCTTCCTTTTTCAGCACGTAGGCGATTCTCACCTGGTTGCGCCCGGCGCCTGGAGTGGTGTAGAAGCCGGCGGCGGGAGCCATCATAACGGTCTCGCCCTCATAGTCGAACTCTTCCAGACACCAGCGGCAGAATTTCTCGCTGTCGTCGACGGGGAGCTTGGCCACTGTGTAGAAGGCTCCCATGGGGATGGGAGAGTAGACGCCTTTGATGCGGTTCAGCCCGTCGATGAGGCATTTGCGGCGCTCGCAATATTCGTCATACACCTCACGATAGTAGTCCTGGGGAGCGTCGAGTGAGGCCTCGGCCACTATCTGTCCCAAGAGTGGGGGAGAGAGGCGGGCCTGGCAGAATTTCATCACGGTCTGCCTCACCTCGGCGTTCTTTGTTATCAGGCAGCCAATGCGGATGCCGCACTCGCTGTAGCGTTTCGACACGGAGTCGATGAGCACTGTGTTCTGCTCTATGCCCTCCAAGTGCATGGCCGAGATATAGGGAGAGCCCGTGTAGATGTATTCGCGGTAAACCTCGTCGGAGAAGAGGTAAAGGTCGTATTTCTTCACCAAGTCGCGAATCTGGTTCATCTCGCGGCGTGTATAGAGGTAGCCGGTAGGGTTGTTGGGGTTGCAGATCATGATGGCCCGCGTGTGCTCATTGATGAGCTTTTCAAACTGCTCCACGTGGGGCAGGGCGAAGCCCTCCTCTATGGTGGTGGGTATGGTGCGGATCTTGGCTCCCGCCGAGATGGCGAACGACACATAGTTGGCGTAGGCCGGCTCGGGGATGATGATCTCGTCTCCCGGGTTGAGGCAACTCATGAAGGCGAAGAGCACGGCCTCGGAACCGCCGGCGGTGACGATGATGTCGTCGGGTTCCACGATGATGTTGAATCTCTTGTAGAACGCGCATAGCTTCTCCCTGTAGCTGAGGAATCCCTGTGAGGGAGAGTATTCAAGCACATTGCGGTCGATGTGCTTCAGAGCGTCGAGTCCACATTGGGGAGTGGGCAGGTCGGGCTGGCCGATGTTCAGGTGGTAGACTTTGATTCCACGGTTTCGTGCCGCTGCTGCCAAAGGAGCCAATTTTCTGATTGGTGACTCGGGCATTTCCAAACCACGATTTGATATTTTTGGCATAGCAATTAAATTTAATATTAGCACGCAAAGATAACAATTTTATTTTATATGCAGGATTTTTTTGGGGGAAAATTATTGATTCTATCTCAACGTTTTCCTTTGTTCATCCTTAATTCCGCAACCTTATTCAGACTTCTATAACAACGAGCGTCTGCACATGAGCCTTGATTGGAAAACACCAGCAGAGGCTGCCCTTTGTTCTGGCGAGTTGAAGAAAAAGTGGGTAAGCCACAAAGAAAATTTCTTAAAAAAGGAGATCGTATGAAGAAAAATCCGTAACTTTGGGGCGACCTACAGGCGTGGGACATCCATGTTGTGTGGCAACTGTCACACAACAATAGAACAACCGTCACGCAACAATAGAACAGCTGTCACACAACTGTGCGAC
>SFCY01000166.1 GCA_004558865.1 Bacteroidales bacterium | reverse complement strand
AGAGGCAGCTGTTTGGTGGCCGCATGACCCACCAAAGGTTGAAATATGAAACTTTTCTTCAATTCAAGAGAGAAATCATACAGTTGCGGATTTTAGGTATATAAAGCCTTTCCCCGAATTTCGGGGAAAGGCTTTCTGATTATAGCGATGTTTGATGGCCGTGGGAGAGCGGCGTCAGCTGTTGCTGCGGTCGTTGATGGCCTGCTTGATCTGGGCCTCCAACTCCTCACAGAGGTCGGGATTGTCGGCAAGCAGTTTCTTGGTGCCGTCGCGACCCTGCGCGAGCTTGCTGCCCTGGTAGCTGTACCAGCTGCCGCTCTTCTGGATGATGCCGTATTCCGTGCCCAAGTCTACAATCTCGCCAATCTTGGAAATGCCTTGTCCGAAGAGAATCTCAAACTCGGCCTTGCGGAACGGGGGCGCCACCTTGTTCTTCACCACCTTTACGCGCACCTGGTTGCCCAGCACGTTGTCGCCGTCCTTGATGCTTGTCACGCGGCGGATGTCGAGGCGCACGGAGCTGTAGAACTTCAGGGCGTTGCCGCCCGTTGTGGTCTCGGGGTTGCCAAACATGAGGCCAATCTTCTCGCGCAGCTGGTTGATGAAGATGCAGCAGGTGTTGGTCTTGGAGATCGACGAGGTGAGCTTGCGCAGGGCCTGGCTCATCAGCCGCGCCTGCAGACCCACAACGTTGTCGCCCATCTCGCCGTCGATTTCCTTCTTGGGCGTGAGGGCGGCCACGGAGTCGACCACAAGCAGGTCGATGGCGCTGGAGCGTATCAGCTCGTCGGCAATCTGCAGGGCCTGCTCGCCGTTGTCGGGCTGCGAGATCCAGAGCTGTGTCATGTCCACGCCCAACTTCTCGGCGTAGAATCGGTCGAAGGCATGCTCGGCGTCGATGAAGGCCGCCGTGCCGCCTAGCTTCTGCACCTCAGCGATGGCGTGGATGGCGAGCGTGGTCTTACCCGACGACTCTGGGCCATAGATCTCCACGATTCTCCCCCTGGGGTAGCCGCCCACGCCGAGTGCGGCGTCGAGGCCGATGCTTCCCGTGGGAATCACGTCAACATGCTCCACATGCTCGTCGTCCATTCGCATGATGGAGCCTTTGCCGAAGTCTTTCTCTATCTTTGCCATGGCAGCTTGCAGGGCCTTCAGCTTACCCGCCTGCTGCTCCTTGAGCTTGGCCTGCTTCTCGGCGGCCAACTCTTCTTCTGTCTTTGCCATTGTTTGATGTTTTGATGGGTAAGGGGTGTAGGTGTTGTAGGGGAGAAGAGGTGTGTTTTAGACTTCCAGGTCGATGTCGCGCAGCTCGTGCCAGGGCAGTCCCTGCTTGTTGAGCTGCTCCATGAAGGGATCGGGGTCGAAGTCCTCCACGTTCCACACGCCGGGCTTGCGCCACAGCCCCTTTACGAACATCATGGCGCCTATCATGGCCGGCACGCCCGTGGTGTAGCTCACGCCCTGCATGCCCGTCTCCTTGTAGGCCTCCTGATGCTTGCAGTTGTTGTATATATAATAGGTGTGCTCCTTGCCGTCCTTGAGTCCGCGGATGCGGCAGCCAATGCTGGTCTCCCCCTCATAGTTGGAGCCGAGGTCCTGCGGGTTGGGCAGCACCGCCTTGAGGAACTGCAGGGGTACGATCTTCACCTTGACCGTCTTGCCCGAGCCGTCGGCCAAGGGAGCCTCGTACTCCACCTCGTCGATGCGGCTCATGCCGATGTCCTCTATCACGTGCAGGTGGGTGAGGTATGCCTCGCCGAAAGTCATCCAGAAGCGTCCGCGCTTGATGGTGGGATAGTTCTTCACCAGCGACTCCAGCTCCTCGTGGTGCATCAGGTAGCTCTCGCGCTTGCCTATGTTGGGATAGGTCAGCGGCTTGTGGATTTCCAAGGGAGCCGTCTCTATCCATTTCCCGTCCTCATAGTAGAGTCCCTTCTGCGTGATTTCACGTATGTTGATTTCGGGGTTGAAGTTGGTGGCGAAGGCCTTGTGGTGGTCGCCGGCGTTGCAGTCCACGATGTCGAGATACTGTATCTCGTCAAACTCGTGCTTGGCGGCGTAGGCGGTGTAGATGCCGCTCACGCCCGGGTCGAAGCCGCAGCCGAGTATGGCGGTTAGTCCGGCCTTTTCGAAGCGGTCCTTGTAGGCCCACTGCCAGGAGTACTCGAAGTGGGCCTCGTCCTTGGGCTCGTAGTTGGCCGTGTCCATATAGTTCACGCCACAGGCCAGACAGGCGTCCATGATGGTCAGGTCCTGGTAGGGCAGGGCCAGGTTGATGACGAGCTCGGGCTTGTAGCTGTTGAAGAGCTGCTTGAGCTGCTCCACGTCGTCGGCGTCCACCTCGGCTGTCTTGATGTCCATGTTGTAGCCCTTGTCGTGGATGGCCTTCACCAAGAGGTCGCACTTGGCCTTGTGGTGGCTTGCAATCATGAATTCGGTGAATACATCAGCGTTCTGTGCTATCTTGAACGCTGCGACGGTGGCCACGCCACCGGCTCCAATCATTAAAATTCGTGCCATATTCTGTGTTTGTTTTCTTATTTCAGTTCGTCGGCGCTGATGCCGAGCGCGTTCATGAGCGAGTATCCCAATACCTCCTGCCTGAAGTTGCCGGTGGGCATCTGCTGCATGGCGAAGAGTGTGATGCGCTTCTCGTCGTCGTCCTCGGGGCGCAGCGTCCGTGCCACGGCCTCATAGCCGTCGCCCTGCTCGCTGTCGGGGACCACCATGACGCGCTTCACGTTCTTCTGGTCGCAGAACATCCTCACCAAGTCGGCCATCAGCTGGCCCTTGGAGGCCACGGAGGGTTCCACGGGCACACTGTTGATGATGAATTCTCCCATCCTGTCGTGCTTGAAGGCCTGTGCGTTGAGTTCAGAGTCGAAGAGCGAGGGCGCGAAATAGTCGAGCTGCCGCTTCTTCTTGTCGTGCACCAGCACCACCTGCGTCTCGTGGTCGCCCTCGCGCAATCCACCGTCGAGGGCGATGTCGACAGCCCATGTGGAGAAGTCGGCCTTGGGTATGCGGCGGTTGAGCGCCCGCTCAAAATACACGGTGAGGTTGAAGGCCACCTTGTCGATATAGTCGGCGTCGGCAACGATCACGTTTTCGCTCCATTTTATGTTGTTGGATTGTAGTGGGTTCATATTGCAAAGTTAATCATTAATTTCCATAACAGCAAGAACAAGCTATTAAATTTATTCAAGTTCCGCAAGTTCAAGGCACAGCGGATATTTTCCGTGGAATCATGGTAAGTTTATATGTAAAGGGGAAGGAAAATGGTCATGTCTAGGCTTACACTCCTACCGGAGCTATGGGTCTGAAGCGGTGGGGTGGCCTTACGAGCAAGCTCGACGGCCTCCCCACCGCTTCAGACCCACACCTTTGGTGGCAAGCCTGCCCATGA
>SFCY01000165.1 GCA_004558865.1 Bacteroidales bacterium | reverse complement strand
GTTGGGGAAAATAAAATCCGTGGTACACCCAAAGCCACCCTCAAAAAATGCCAATACTGAGAATCAATCAGTTACATGAGATATATCTGCAATGTGGGTCAAGTCAAGGCATTCCCCGCTTTTGGGCAGATGCAAGGATGCGCTGATTTTATGCGCCTTTGGCGCAATTTTATGCCCAGCCTATAAAATTCCTTGGGGGGATGTCGAGTGCGCCATGATAAAGGCGGACGACAATCGCCGCCCGCCTTTACATTATATATTATAGGTGTGTTCCGTCACTCTCGTGCGGAACGCGTTCCAGTTCTATTTCAACACGCCAAGCTCCTTGCCCACCTTGATGAACGCGTTGATACAGCGGTCGAGCTGCTCACGGGTGTGGGCGGCGCTGATCTGCACGCGGATGCGGGCCTCGCCCTTGGGCACAACGGGATAGTAGAAGCCCGTCACGTAGATGCCCTCCTCGAGCAGGCGGTTGGCATACTTCTGCGACAGGGGCGCGTCGTAGAGCATGACGGCGCAGATGGCGCTCTGCGTGGGCTTGATGTCGAAGCCGGCGGCAATCATCTTGTCGCGGAAGTAGTTGACGTTCTCCACCAGCCTGTCGTGGATGGAATTGTCCTCCTCCAGCATCTTGAAAACCTCCAAGCTTGCGCCGATGATGGCGGGGGCGAGGGAGTTGGAGAAGAGGTAGGGTCGGCTGCTCTGGCGCAGGATGTCGATGACTTCCTTGCGGCCGGTGGTGAAGCCTCCGAGCGCGCCGCCAAAGGACTTGCCCAAAGTGCCGGTGTAGATGTCCACGCGGCCGTAGGTCTTGCACAGCTCGCTCACACCGTGGCCGGTGGCTCCGACAACGCCTGCCGAGTGGCTCTCGTCCACCATCACAAGTGCGTCGTACTTCTCAGCCAAGTCGCAGATCTTGTCCATCGGGGCCACATTGCCGTCCATGGAGAACACGCCGTCGGTGCAGATGATGCGGAAGCGCTGGGCCTGTGCCTCCTTGAGGCAACGCTCCAGGTCTTCCATGTCGGCGTTCTTGTAGCGGTAGCGCTTGGCCTTGCACAGGCGCACGCCGTCGATGATGGAGGCGTGGTTGAGCGCGTCGCTGATGATGGCGTCCTCTTCGGTGAGGAAAGAGCCGAACAAGCCTCCGTTAGCGTCGAAGCAGGCTGCGTAGAGGATGGTGTCCTCGGTCTTGAAATACTTCGAGATGGCAGCCTCCAGCTCCTTGTGGATGTCCTGCGTGCCGCAGATGAAGCGCACCGACGACATGCCGTAGCCGCGGCGGTCCATCATCTTCTTGGCTCCCTCGATGAGTCGGGGGTTGTTGCTCAGTCCCAAATAGTTGTTGGCGCAGAAGTTCAACACTTCCTTGCCCTTCACTTGGATGGCTGCGCCCTGCGGGCTTTCGATGATTCTCTCTTCCTTGTAGAGGCCGGCTGCTTTCAAGTCGGACAAGGTCTTCTGCAAATGCTCCTTGATTTTTCCGTACATAATAGAATAAGATTTTAAAGGTTTTCTGTTACAAAGTAAGTGAATATTTCCGAGAACCAAGCACCCCTTGGGCATGTTTTTTTAGGTCCGGCCCTAAAATTAAATAAATTTAAACATTCAAAGGCCTTTTATAACCAAAAAATTGTGTTACTTTGTGGCTTAAATAACAAAAGCCCTTATTAGCTGACAGAAACAGATATTATGAAGAATGTATTAGTGATTGGCTCTACCGGGCAGATAGGCTCGGAATTGACCAAGGAGTTGAGAAGCCGTTATGGCAATGAACATGTGGTTGCCGGTTACATCAAAGGCGCGGAGCCCACAGGCGAGCTGCTGGAGTCGGGACCCGCCGAGGAATGCGATGTCACCAATGGCGAGATGATAGCCAATGTGGTGAGGAAGCACCACATCGACGCCATCTACAATTTGGCCGCCCTGCTGTCTGTGGTGGCCGAGAACAAGCCTCGTTTGGCTTGGAGGATTGGAATCGACGGCCTGTGGAATGTGCTCGACGTGGCCCGCGAGAACCATTGCCAGGTGTTCACGCCCAGCAGCATCGGCTCTTTCGGCAACAACACGCCCAAGTGGAACACCCCGCAGGACACCATCCAGCGCCCGCAGACCATCTACGGTGTGAGCAAGGTGACCACGGAACTGCTCAGCGACTGGTTCTTCCACAAGTATGGGGTCGACACGCGCAGCGTGCGCTTCCCCGGCCTCATCTCCTACGTCACGCCTCCCGGTGGCGGCACCACCGACTATGCCGTCGACATCTTCTACTCGGCCGTGAGGGGCGAGAAGTTCGTCTGCCCCATTCCCGAGGGCACGCTGATGGACATGATGTACATGCCCGACGCCCTCCATGCCGCCATCTCCCTGATGGAGGCCGACCCCACGCGCCTTGTCCACCACAACGGCTTCAACGTGGCCTCCATGAGCTTCGCTCCCGAGACCATCTATGAAGAGATCAAGAAGCACAAGCCCGACTTCGAGATGGTCTACGCCGTGGATCCGCTGAAGAAGAGCATCGCGGAGAGCTGGCCCGACAAGCTCGACGACAGCTGTGCCCGCAAGGAATGGGACTGGTCTCCCAAGTATGGCCTGAGCGAGATGACCATCGACATGCTCGACAAGTTGAGCAAGCGTCTGCTGGGTAAGTAGCAGTCTTCTTGCCGGTTAGTAAGAGGCAGGAGCCGCCCATGGTGCGGCTCCTGCCTCTGCTGTTCTTGCTCGGGAGGTCCGCTGTCATGGGCGGACGCCTCAGCTCTCCCGCTTCCACGGCCACGACAAAAAATGTCCGCCCTGCGGGGTTTGCAGGGCGGACATAGCGGAAGAATCCGCAGAGTGTGTGGGGAGAAATATCATGCGTAGTAGCGTCTGGCCAGCCGCTCGATGCTCTCGCGGTCGGGAAGCTCTCGGCCACCCGGCTCTCTCTTGATGAACTGCCTCAGGTCGTAGATGTCGCAACCATTGGTGTTGAGCGGGTCGTCGATGAGCGTCTCGCATAGCATGGGTTGAACAATGAGGCAGGAGTGGCTGGGATAGTTGTCCTTGTCTACGATGTAGCGGTTGATGGTGTCAGTCACGTCGTCGACATACCTCTTCGCGTTGGCTATTCTTTTTTCCATTTCCATTCTTAGGCGGTTTTTGGGTTATCTCATCGCAAAGATACCAATCCTTTCTGAATATTACAAGAGCTTAGTAAGGATTTTAGTAAATCTTATCTTTCATTAGGAATTGAGTAACTATTCTGTGAATGCAGGTCGAAAGGTAAGAGAAGAGTTACGGGCGGAGATTCACATTTGTTATTTTGACAAAAACGGCACAGCAGATATTTTCCGTGGAATCATGGTAAGTTTATATGTAAAGGGGAAGGAAAATGGTCATGTCCAGGCTTACGCTCCTACCGGAGCTATGGTTCTGAAGTGA
>SFCY01000164.1 GCA_004558865.1 Bacteroidales bacterium | reverse complement strand
GACCTTTGCGTTCTTTGCGTCTTTGCGAGACAATCCCCATTTCGCTTCAAACAGCAAACAGATGATGTCGGCTTTCTCCCACCATGCCCCCACAGAAAATTCCGCAGTGCCGCTTTCTGTCGTAGAATTTTATGCGCGTAAGCGCAATTTTACGCGATAGCGATTTTCGTCATGGACAGGCTTGCCACCAAAGGTGTGGGTCTGAAGTGATGGGGTAGCCGTCGAGCTTGCTCGTAAGGCCACCCCATCACTTCAGAACCATAGCTCCGGTAGGAGCGTAAGCCTGGACATGACCATTTTCCTTCCCCTTTACATATAAACTTACCATGAATCCACGGAAAATATCCGCTGTGCCCTCAAAACGTAAGTTGAAGAGGAAGTGTAGCGGGCTACACGACCGATGAGACTTGACGTTTTGAGACCGATAGATGCAGAAGACGACCGAAACAACATGTATCCTTATCGGCTTGGTTTCTAATCCTAATTTTTAGAACCGGCCTAAAAAAAATAACGTCAGAGCATATCGCGTGTACGATAATTTTTGTATCTTTGCCAAGTTGAACATCCAAACCTTTATATTACCGACGTTATGACAATCGTGCATCAAATCATCTTGTGCTTGCTCTTGCCGTTCGTCCTCATCACCACGCAGCAAGCCCAAGCCGCCGCCCCAAGCGAGACAGACAGCGACGGGGGAGGCACGACCCTGTCTGCGAGTAATATAAAGGGGCGCTCCATGCAAGTGGCCTGGCACGGCGCACATCCAGGAGCAGACTACGTGTTGACGGTCAGCAGCGAGAACGGCTGCGTCACCTACGACCACCTCACCGACTCCGTGCTAACGCTCACCGGCCTGTCGCCGCAAACCCACTACACCCTCCAGCTCCGCGCCATCGTAGACGGCCTCACGGCCTCCACCACAGAGCTTGAGCAATCCACCACCCCACTCCAGTTCTCAGAGCTTCCCTGCAAGGCATCACAGCCCACCAACATCGCCGACCACTCCTTCGTGGCCCGCTGGCAACCCGTGGCCAATGCGGAGCATTATTTCGTGAGCGTCTTCGAACGGGTGCCCGACACCACCGGCACCATCAGCTATGGTTTCCCGTGCGTCGACTCTCCCCTGCCCTTTGGCTGGTCGTCGTCGTCAAATTCGCTCAGCAACGACTTCTACGGCAAGAGCGGCATCTTCTCGCTCCGGCTTCACAAAGACCGCGACTCGCTACTCATCATTGCCATGGGCGACTCGCTCATCAAAGGACTGCGATTCTGGTGGTGCGGCAGCCAATCGGGCAACAGCCTCTGCATCCGCACGCTCGACTCCAATGGCTTCTGGCACACAGCGGGCACGCTGCTTACCGTTGAGGGCAAGGACTCCACCGCCAACTACACTTTCGACGGCGCATACGCAGTATGCATCAGCTTCAACCGACAGTCGGGAGGCTACGCCTGCATCGACGACATCAACGTCACCGTGGCCATGCCCCAAGACCATCCCGTGGTGGGGATGCGCGACCTCGATGCGGGCAAAGCCAACGAACTGGCCATCCACGGATTGCGCTCAGGCACGCAATATTCCTACCAGGTCTACGCCACCGCCAAGGGACAGCGCACCGCCGTGTCCAAACCCATCATCCTACAGACATTGACCGACCTCTCGGCCATTGCCACTGTAGACGCGAGCAGCCTCTCGGGACCTGTCAACTTCTACGACCTCTCCGGCCGACGTATCGACTACATGTCGGCTCCCGCGGGCATCTACATCGTGCGCAAGGGTGGCAAAACCTACAAGGTGATGAAGAAATGACGGCTGTCGCTTGTCCAAGTGCTGGCGGCCTGCAAGCCATTGAATGGACGATGGGCTGCAAGAACTTTGGGGCCGCCCGCTACGAAC
This sequence comes from Bacteroidales bacterium, assembly GCA_004558865.1. Classification (GTDB taxonomy): domain Bacteria; phylum Bacteroidota; class Bacteroidia; order Bacteroidales; family Bacteroidaceae; genus Prevotella. The sequence goes on along the minus strand of SFCY01000164.1, from coordinate 1,545 downwards.
CAAACAAATCTTAAATCCTTCATAATGAAAAAGTTATTTCTCACGGCTGCGGCAGCCCTTGCCTTGACCGCTGCCGCCGCACAGAGCTATGAGCCTTCCGCGGAAATCAAGAAGGCGCAACAGGAGTTTCAGGACCAGAAATTCGGCATCTTCCTCCATTGGGGCATCTACTCCATGTTGGGACAGGGCGAATGGGTGATGCACAACCGCGACATCAACTATCAGGAATACCGCCACTTGGCCGACGGCTTCTATCCGTCGAAGTTCAATGCCAACGAATGGGTGGAGGCCTTCAAGGATGCTGGGGCGAAGTATGTCACATTCACCACGCGTCACCACGACAGCTTCTCCATGTTCAAGACAGCCGCTTCCACCTACAACATCGTCGACGGCACGCCCTACGCCCACGACGTGCTGGCCGATCTGGCCAACGCTTGCCACAAAGAGGGGCTGTCGCTCCACCTTTACTACAGCCACCTCGACTGGCAACGACCCGACTATCCTCTCGGGCGCACGGGAAAAGGGACGGGACGCCCCACCGATAGGCAGGACTACAATGGCTATCTCAAGTTTATGGAGCAACAGCTCACCGAACTGCTGACCAACTACGGGCGCGTGGACTGCATCTGGTTCGACGGCTGGTGGGACCACGACAGCGACCCCACGCCCTTCGACTGGAGACTCGACGAGCAATACCGGCTCATCCACAAACTGCAGCCCCAGTGCCTCGTGGCCAACAACCACCACCAGTCGCCTTTCGCCGGGGAGGACATCCAGATTTTCGAGCGCGACGTGCCAGGCGAGAACAAGGCGGGACTCAGCGGGCAGGATGTGAGCCTACTGCCGTTGGAGACCTGCCAGACGATGAACGACAGCTGGGGCTACAAAATCACCGACAAGAACTACAAGTCGGCCGACGACATCATCCGGCTGCTCGTCAACACGGCCGGGCGCAACGCCAACCTGCTGCTCAACATTGGGCCGCGTCCCGACGGGAAGCTGCCGCAGGAGAGCCTCGACCGTCTGAAAGCCATCGGCAAATGGATGCGCGCCAACGGAGAGACCATCTACGGCACGCGGGGCGGCATCGTCCCGCCCCACGACTGGGGAGCCACGACGCAGCGCGGCAAGACGCTCTACGTGCACATCCTCAACTTGCAGGACAAGAGTCTGTTCCTGCCTGTGGAGAATGTGAGGAAGGCCGTGATGTATGCCGACAAGAAGCCCGTCGCCGTCACGCGCTGCCCGGGCGGCGTCACCCTCTCACTTTCGTCCATTCCATCGGGAGTAGACACGATTGTGGAAGTAACCCTCAAATAGTCGGGAGCTATCAAAGAGTTAGAACTTAGGAATTGAGTGGCAAGGGGCCGCCGTATCACGGCGGCCCTTTGCCTCTTATATAAGAACTTAGAAAAGCGGAAAATATCCGCTGTGCGGAACCTTACAGTTGAATTTAGGATTCTATTGTAACAAAAACCAGTAAAACCCTTGCTGCGATGCAAGGGCTACGCCCGTTGTTTCTTCTCCGTAGCCGGCTTGCTCCGA
>SFCY01000163.1 GCA_004558865.1 Bacteroidales bacterium | reverse complement strand
CCCGCTACACTCCCTCTTCAACTTACGTTTTGAGTCCCGATAGCTGGCAGAACCTTTTCGATAAGCCAAATGAGCAAAGCCAAGCTTGCTTGAGCTATGCCATGCCGAGAAAAGGTGGGCGCTGGGTCCAATACGCCTCGACCTAATTATTAGAACCGACCATAACTCTTTTCTATACATTAGCCACCTCATAACTGAACATTGACGGAATGGATGCTTAATCCACCCGGCAACTTTCATTAGGCAGTGGACACAGAGTCTTACACAATAGATGGGCAAAAAGTTTTAAAATATAGTTAAAAACTGTCAAACATATTTGGGATGAAAAAAGAATATGGTTATATTTGCAAACATGATGAATGCACGCCAGAGACGAAATTGTTCCCGCATGCTATTGGCACTGTTTGTGTCGATGGTAGTTTGCTCGTGCCTTCACGTCCACACCCCTTCGGGGGCATCCTCCCAACCAACAAGCTCATCCACGCACCAGCTTCCCGGCACCATGGCCGGTGGCGGACAGGCGTGCGTGCTGTGTCATTTCCTATCCACGCCCTATCTTGGTGCGACCGCCATCACATGGAACATATTAATGACCGTGTTGTGGACAGTCTGCACCCCAAAGACTGCCCATGTGGCCAGGCTAAGAAAGGAAACGGCAAAGCTGAGGGCACCCCCGTGCTTGTAGCCCAATCTGTTTTTTCACTAACGGCAGGCTTGTTTTCTTGAACATTGAAGGATGATGGGATGGTCTCCCTTGATTGGCCACGAAGAATGTCCTTTAAGGCGATTCGTGTCCAATCTATGTACATTCGTGTGAAAGAAACCTTGGCCTCAGAAAACGCAGGTTGGGAGCAACACCCCTACCCAACTTATTTATTTCACAAAAACAAACTACAAGCATGAAGAAATTGATTATTCTCTCATGGCTGGTGATGCTGTGCCTTGGCTTGAGCGCAGAACCAGTCATGTCCAAGGCCACGCTTTGCGGCCACATAACCGATGAGATCGACGGCAGCCCGCTTATCGGCGTAAGCATTATGATACCCGAACTGGGCGCAGCCACCACGACGGACACTGCTGGATATTATTGTCTCACCGACCTGCCAAAGAAGGTGGTGACAGTGGAGGTGACCTACATAGGTCACCAGACCATTATATATAAGGTAGACCTGAACTCCAGGCAGGAGGCCGACTTCAGGATGAAAGAGGCCACCGCCTTGCTCAATGAGGTTGTGGTGAGGGGCTTCTCGGGCAAAAGCCTGTTGAGGGACTCTCCTGTACCCATGGCCTACGTGGGTGCGGAGCAGCTCCACGCCACAACCGCCTCCAACATCATCGACGCACTGAGCCAACAGCCGGGATTGGCTCAAATCACCACTGGCGGCGGAATATCTAAGCCCGTGATACGCGGTTTGGGATTCAACCGTCTCACGGTGGTGAGCGACGGCATCAGACAGGAGGGCAACCAATGGGGTGACGAGCACGGCATAGAGGTGGATGCCAACAGCGTACACGATGCCCAGATCATCAAGGGGCCGGCCTCACTCATGTATGGGTCCGACGCCTTGGCTGGGGTCATCGTACTGGGCGGCTTCACCGCCATGCCCCGCAACACGACAGCGGGCGACCTCACCGCAGAATACCAAAGCAACAACGGGATGGCAGCCTACTCGGCTCACTTCGGTGGCAACATGGGTGGATGGCTGTGGGACGGTCGATGGTCGCAGAAGCTTGCCCACGACTACCACAATGCAGCCGACCATTATGTGGTGGGCTCGCGGCTGCGCGAGCAGGCTGCACAAGCCTTGGTGGGACGGGGCGGAAGCTGGGGCTACAGCCACTTGCTGCTGAGCTACTACCACCTCACACCAAGCATGCCGGAGGGAGAACGCTCCGACCACTCGGACAGCTACGGCAAAACCCTGCCTTTCCAACAGATTCACCACTACAAGGCCGTAGCCACACAGTCGCTCCTGCTCGGCAACGCAACACTAACGGCCATCGTGGGCTACCAGCAGAACAGAAGACAAGAATATGAAGAGAGCCGGGATGAGCCAGGACTCGACATGCAACTCCACACAATCAACTATGACGTAAGGTACTCCTTACGCAACACGGGAGCCTGGCAGGCCTCGGCCGGAGCGAACGGAATGTGGCAGCGCAACCTGAACCGCGGTGAAGAACGGCTCATTCCTGCATACCAACTCTTCGACTTGGGGGTTTTCGCTACGACAGGCTACAAAAGCGGGCCGTGGACTCTGTCGGGAGGACTGCGAATGGACCACAGGCACATCCATGCCTTTGCTTGGGACGACATGTTCCAAAGGTCGAGCCGCTCGTTCAGCAGCCTGTCGGGAAGCTTGGGGCTCGTCTACTCGCCCGACACGCGGAACAACCTCCGCCTGAACTTGGCCCGCGGATTTCGCTCGCCCAACCTGAGCGAACTGTCGAGCAATGGTGTGCATGAGGGAACACAGCAATATGTGGTAGGCAACGGTAGCCTCAAGGCCGAACACAGTTGGCAAATCGACTTGGGATGGGACTTCACCACCGACATGCTGACCACACAGCTGCAACTCTTCGCCAACATCATCGACAACTACATCTACAGCAGCCGCATGGCCGGCGAGGAGCGTGAGGGACTGCCCGTGTACCAATACAGGCAGGGCGACGCCAGGCTGTTGGGAGGCGAGGCTCTCATAGACTTCCATCCCATCGGCCCGCTCCACTTCCAGAACACTTTCTCCTACGTCAACAGCGTGCAGCTCCACCAGCCCCGCGAGTCGAAATACCTTCCCTTCACACCCGCCCCGCGTTGGAACTCCGAGCTGAAATATGTCTTTATTCGCGATGGTAGAAGCCTCAACAACACGTTCGTGGCCGCCTCGATGGAATGCAACCTCAGGCAAAACCACTTCTACGCGCTCAACAACACCGAGACGGCAACCCCCTCCTACACCTTGTTCAACCTGTCGGCAGGAACGGAAATAAAGTGGAGGCACCGCAGGCACATCACGCTCTTAGTCACAGCGGAGAACCTCTTCAACCGCGCTTACCAGAGCCATCTGAGCCGTTTGAAATACGTGGGCGGCATGAATGCGGCCAACAACCGCAACGGAATCTTCAACATGGGCCGCAACATCACCGCCAAGATGACATTCTATCTTTAGATCGGTTCTAAAGGCTGGTTCTATAAATTAGGTCGAGTCGTATTGGACCCAGCGTACACCTTTTCTCGCCATGGCAGAGACCAAGCAAGCTTGGCTCTGCTCATTTGGCTTATCGAAAAGGTTGGGCCTAGTGCCCCACCTTTTCTCGCCATGGCAGAGTCCAAGCAAGCTTGGCTCTGTTCATTTGGCTTATCGAAAAGGTTCTGCAAGATATCGGGATTCAAAACGTAAGTTGAAGAGGGAGTGTAGCGGGCTACACGACCGATGAGACTTGACGTT
>SFCY01000162.1 GCA_004558865.1 Bacteroidales bacterium | reverse complement strand
AACGCTAAATTTGTACTCTCCAAGAGAGCTAATTTTGGTCATTTCGCGAGTATTTTGAGCGACGGGTAAAGTCAATTGGAAATTCGAGAGTTTTGAGCCATGAAAAATTGGGCAAACTACCGATTGATAAAGGATTTTGAGGCTATAAATTGCATCTTGATGAATCGATGAAATAGCTCAAAAATGGGCGGAAAAAGAGCGAAAAAGCCAAAATTTGGGTATTTTTCCAGCTATCTTCAGTGCGCGCACAACCAACGGTGGCGCACGAAAACAGGCTCTTTCGGCAACCGAAAGAGCCTGTTTTTGTGTGGTTTAGAGTGGAAAACGCGCCCAAAGCAAGCGGCCGTCCTCTCCCCTATTTCAATGCATGATGAAGAAAAGGAGTTCTTTCATGAGTTCAGCGGGAGGCGTTGTGGAGTTGTTGACACCCTTGTTCTTCATGTCCGTCTCCTGAATCTTCTCCAAGATTTTCATTACTTTCACACCAGAATAATTTCTCATTCCAGTTAGATAAGCCCGCGCGGCCCACTGCGATTTCAAGTCGAGGTATTGTGCCACGCTGGCTTCGGTCTTCTGCCCTGGCGTGTAGTAGGCTATCATTAGGTTTTGGAAATAATTATAGAGTGTGGGCAGGAGGATGAAGGCTCCAGCCGTCTTGGAATTTTTGTCAAAATAACTGATGATTTGATTGGCCTTGAAGACCTGCTTGTTGGCAATCGCATCACGGAGCTCAAAAGTGTTGAAATCCTTGCTCACTCCTATCTCATGTTCCACGACCTCTGGCGTGACCCTTCGATTGTCTTTCGGGAGTGATATGAGAACCTTGTCGAGTTCCGATGTCAGACGGTGGAGATCGGAGCCGATGTGGTCGGCTATCATTCGGGCAGCCTTCTCGTCGATGGTGGCTTGGCGCATTTTGAGATAGCCCGAAATGAAGCCGGGGAGTTCGTAGTCGCGTTTCTTCTTGCTCTCGAAAACCACGGCCGAGGATGGAATCGCCTTGGCCGCGACCGTGCGGCCGTCGATGTTTCCACCTTTGTGGCAAAACACGAGTATGGTTGTGGGCACAGGCTTCTTAAAATAGTTGGCCAGCCTGCTGGAATCTCCCTTGAGGCTTTGGCTCTCTTTCACGATGACGACCCTATGCTCGGCCATCATGGGATAGGCACGCGCCTCGTCCACCACGCGCTGATCGGTGGTGTCGGCTCCAAAGAGTATCACCTGGTTGAAGTCGCGCTGCTCTGGCGTCAGCACGTTATCCGCGATATAATCGCTTATCTTGTCTATGTAGAAAGCCTCTTCGCCCTGCAGGATGTAGATGGGGGCGAAGTTGCGGTTTTTCAGGTCACGCATGATGGACTCATAAGTGGCCTTTTGTTTCTTCTCTGCCATAAATAGTAGAATCTGAAATTAGGAATTCATATTTTTTTGCTACCTTTGCAGCCATGCAAAGATAACAAAATGATTCCAATCAACCTACCAGATTACGACATAAATTTAGGCGGGACGAAAGAGAACCCCACCATACAGGACATTTTTCGCCACCGTTTTGTGGCCTTGACCCCCGAGGAATGGGTTAGGCAGCACTTCGTCCACTACTTAGTGGACCACCTCCACTACCCCGCCCCCTTGATGGCCAACGAGGTGAGGCTGAGCGTGGGCAACAAGAAGCTGCGAGCCGACACCGTGCTTTACGACCGCAATCTGCAGCCGCGGATGATTGTGGAATACAAAGCCCCACACATTAAGCTCACGCGTAAGGTGTTCGACCAGATTCTCGCCTACAACACGCTGCTCCACGTGGAGTACCTCGTGGTGTCGAATGGGCTCGTCACCTACTGCTGCAAACTGAAGGGCGAAGGGCAGGGGGCTGAGTTTTTAGACGAAATCCCCGAATACGAAAAGCTCTGAAAACTCGCGTATTTTTCACCGCCCCGCCCATCGGTCGGAAATATTGAAAATATGAGGAAGATCATTCATGTGGACATGGACGCGTTTTTCGCGTCGGTAGAGCAGCGCGACCACCCCGAGCTCAAAGGCAAGCCAGTGGCCGTAGGGTTTGATGGCCCCCGAGGCGTGGTGGCTACGGCCAGCTACGAGGCGAGGCGCTATGGCATCCATTCCGCCATGTCCATGGCCCGTGCCAAGCAGCTCTACCCCGACCTCATCATCGTGGGCAGCGAGCACCACCATTATAAAGAGGTGTCGATGCAGGTACACGAGATTTTCCGACAATATACCGACCTCATAGAACCCCTCTCCATCGACGAGGCATTTCTCGATGTGACAGAGAACAAGAAACACATGGGGAGCGCCATCGAGGTAGCCAAGGAAATCAAGTCGGCCATACGCGAGTCGACACAACTCACCGCCTCCGCCGGGGTATCCTACAACAAGTTTCTCGCCAAGATAGCTTCCGACTGGCGCAAGCCCGACGGACTTTTCTGCGTCACACCGGAAGAAGCCCCCGAGTTCATCGCCCAACTTCCGGTGGAGAAGTTTTGGGGCATAGGGCCGAAGACTGCGGAGCGCATGCATCAGATGGGCATCTTCTCGGGTGCACAGCTTCGTCTCGTGTCGCGCCGCCACTTGGTGGAAGTCTTCGGCAAGGCGGGCAACATCTATTTTGATTTTGCCCGAGGCATCGACGAACGTCCCGTGATCGTGGAGCGTGAGCGCAAGTCGGTGGGATGCGAGCAAACGTTTATAGAGGACCTCACGCTACGGGCCCAAGCCATCATCGAACTCTATCATACCGTGGAGGAACTCGTCTCACGCATAGCACAAGCAGAATTTGAGGGAAAGACACTCACCCTGAAGGTGAAGTATGGCGACTTCACCCAGATTACGCGGTCGCAGACCTCGCCCCACACGTTGAAGACGAAGGAGCAGATACTGCCTTTGGCCAAGCAACTGTTGCGTTTGGTTGACTTCTCTCCCGCCCATCCCATCAGGCTAATCGGCCTGTCGGTGAGCAATCCCACCCAGGAAGAGTCCCATGGGCCACGTTGGGTGGAAGGCTGGTTGCCTTTGGAATGGGAATAGGCCGATCCATCTCTCCACGCCTACCCCACCGCCATCAGCCCATCGCCTAACTCACCACCCATCCATCCTCTTCGCCGATTGGCAGGACCATCAACCGACAACAAGGAAGAAGCTTCCCCGACAATTACCGTCATTTTCCGGCACAGCGGATATTTTCCGTAGATTCATGGCAACTTGATGAAGAAAGGGGAAGGAAAATGGTCATGTCCAGGCTTACGCTCCTAACGGAGCTATGGTTCTGAAGTGACGGAGTAGCCTTACGAGCAAGCTCGACGGCTACCCCGTCACTTCAGAACCACACCTTTGGTGGCAAGCCTGCCCATGACGAAAATCGCTGTCGCGTAAAATTGCGCTTACGCGCATAAAATTCTACGGCAGAAAGCTTCAAGTCAAGGCATTCCCCGCTTTTGGGCAGATGTAAG
>SFCY01000032.1 GCA_004558865.1 Bacteroidales bacterium | reverse complement strand
GGATATTTTAGAGTGGATTCATGGTAAGTTTTTGCCGTAGAATTTTATGCGTTAGGACGCAATTTTACGCGATAGCGATTTTCGTCATGGGCAGGCTTGTCACCAAAGGTGTGGGTCTGAAGCGATGGGGTGGCCGTCGAGCTTGCTCGTAAGGCCACCCCACCGCTTCAGACCCATAGCTCCGGTAGGAGCGTAAGCCTGGACATGACCATTTTCCTTCCCCTTTATATATAAACTTACCATGATTCCACGGAAAATATCCGCTGTGCCGCTTTCAGCCACCAAAAGCACTGACTCCAAGAGGGCGCTGGGCTATCACCCTATTGCAGAGCCAGCGTAGGCAGGGTTAGGGCCGGCTCCCCATAATGCATCATTGGCATTCGCCGCACATGGGAGAGCGGTCGAACAATTCTTTAGGAAATGCCTTACCCTACCTATGCGGCATAAGCAGTTGGGCGCTCGCCTTAGCGCCCTGTCTTGGGGGCGATTGGGCCTTACCCCCTCGTAGGGGAGGGGTTAAGGCGGCTTTAGAGGGTGAGCCTTGCCGACAAAAAATCCGGGAAAGGAAGGCACGTTGGCCTTTCTTTCCCGGATGTGGGATGGAATCCAGATAATGGCTGTCTGCCAAAAGTTTATTTCACCACAATCTTCACTGTGGCCGTCTTGCCGTCGGCGGTGAAGCGCAACAGGCAAGGTCCGTGGACACCGGCCACGTTCATGCTCGTGGTGTTGGTGGCCTTGCGGAGCAGCGTGCCGTTGAGGTTGTAGAGCTCGGCCTCGGCCATCAGCTTGCTGGCAACGAGTGAGCTGCCCTGCTGGTGGATGTCAATGCCGTTGCTGCCCGGGCTGACGACTCCCTGAAGACCGTTGGTCGTAGTGTAGGAGAACATCGTGTAAGGCGTCCAGTAGTTCCAGCCTATCCTGTTCACGTCTACGGTAGAGGTCATGCCGCGGAAGATGGCCGTGCGGTAGCGCTGCGGATCGCCGTCGTTGTAGTTGTCGCAGTAATGGTACCAAGGCATCGTGGCGTCGGCGGCTTTGAGCACGTTCTGTGTCTCCACTTCGGTGTTGAACTGCACGACGAGGTTGCCGCCCTTGTATTCGTAAGGTGTGTCAAACTCGATGATGAGCGGGTTGCTGGTGACATCGCTCTGGAGAGTGACGTCGCCCTCGTAGGCCGTGGTGAAGTCTCCGTCGATGAAGTGCACATTGTAGCTGTCATCAGGCCAGCTCTGGAAGTTGTTCTCCGTTGTCGGGGCGAGGGACACTGTGGCCGTGGCCGTCGTGGTAGGCATAGTGGCAGGTGCGTTGTACACAAACTGCATGCCCGTGAGCTTGATGTCCTTCAGCTGCATTTCCTTCTCCAGGTAGATGACCTGAATTTGGGTGAAAGGCGTGCTGAGGTTGAAGGGGATGAACCATCCGCCCATCTCGGGAGTCTCCTCGTTCACGGTGAGCCATGTCTTGGCTTCGGAGCCGCTCACGGTGACATACACCGTCTTCTGGCCGATGTTGTCGGCGGGGTAGGTGTCCTGGTCGAAGGCGATGCGCGAGGTGAACTCGTACTTGCCCTCCTTGGTGGGTGTCCACTCCACGGAGAGGTTCTTGGTCTCGCCAATCTCCACAGTCTCGTCCACCTTTCGGCTGGCCACCACCTTGCCCGTGTTCTTGTCCAGGATCTCGATTGTAAAGCCGGTCACGGGAGCGCTGCCCTCGTTGCACACGTCAACACCGAAAGAGTAGGCGTAGCCCACGTTGGCCGTGGCGCTGCCGTGGAGGTCTTTGTCGCTCACGTCGGTGGCGCTGTATTCGCGGATGACGACGTCCTTGAGATAGATGATGCCACGGTTGGCGTCGGAGCAGGCGTGGAAGGCCACATAGCCCTCGCGCGTACCCTCGCTGTGGCTCGGGGCGAAGATGGTGCTGCCGTAGAGGTAGTTTCCACTGGCTGTGTGGAACTCGCCCAAGTCGGCAATCTTGTTGGAGAGGCCGGCCACGGTGGGCTGCTCGCCATAATACACGCGCATCCTCTCATTGATGGGAGTGTGGTTGGCATCATCCTCCACCCAGTTGGAGGACCAGTAGGTGTAGCTGGCCTTATACTGCTTGTTGGCGGTGAAGAGCAGAGGCGGCGAGACGAGGTAGTCGTTGGCCCTGTTGAGCGAGTAGAAGTAGTTGGTCACCTTGTTGCCAGCGTCAAAATACCATGTGGTGCCGTCGCCGTTGGCGTCGAGGATGGACCACTCGTCAAATCCCGTCTGGGTGGTGAGCGAGTCGGTGTAGGGGATGGAGACAGATGGGCCGAACTGCAAGGCTGCGGTGGCCACGGTGTCGCCCTCGCCCTCATTGTTGATGGCTGTGATAAGATAGGTGTAGCCTGCATAGTGGTCCACCTGGTCGGTCAGCGTGCTGTCGGCCGAGTTGGAGACGACCACGTTGCCTGGCATGCGAACCACTCTGTAGGTGAGCGACGACTTGTCGTACCAGCCGCCGTTCTTGCCCTGTGCGGGAGAGTTCCACGACAGCGTGGCCTTGGTGCCGTTGGGGGTGGCTACGAGGTTGCGCACCTGGCCCGGACGGTCCTTGCCCACGAAGAAGCGAGTCTCCTTGTAGACGCCATTGCCGTGGCTGTTGACGGGCTCCACACGGTAAGTGTAGTAGCCGGCTGTGGAGAGAGCGTTGTCGGTGTAGGAAGTGGCCGTGCCCGACAGGGTGGCCACCTTGGCGCCGTCACGATAGATGTTGACTCCCGTCAGGGCATCCAGCGCGTTGCCCATGTAGTTCTTGGTGGGGTTTGTCCAAGTGAGCGTTGCCGAGTAGGCTCCCTGGGCTCCGGCCTCACCCTTGAGTTTTGTGGGAGAAGCCGGCGCAGCGTTGTCCACCTTCTGGTAGGGAATGCCGAGGGCGACAATCTGAACCTGAGAGGAGGACATCTCCCTCACGGCCGACTTGTTGACCTGCCCGGTCTTGTAGTTGATCTCGACCAAGGCGGGGTTGCCCACCTGCCCCTGGGCAAACCACCACAGGCGGTGGGTGGTGCGGTCAAACTCCATACTCTGCTGGTAGTAGATGTTGTAGCCCAGCTTCTGGTTGCCCACACGCTCTGCGGGATAGTCGCCCACAGCGATGTCTTCGGCGGGAATCTTGACGAGGAAGGAGTTTTGGGTGGATTTGGAATCAAGCGTCATGTCGCGTGCCACACCGTAGAGGTCGCCGGTGACATCGGCTGCGATGGCATAGAGGAGATAGTCCACGCGGGCCACACTGTCGACGATGCCTGTCTCAGGGTCGATGGCGTAGATGTTGGAGTAGCTCTTCGTGGGGTTCTCCATGTCTTCGCCGAACTGGATGCCGTAGATGGTCTCCGTCACGGGGTCGTAGGTCATGTCGTTGAGAAGCAGGCCGGAGATCATGGGCACTTCGTTGACGAGCGTGTAGTCGCCCGTTATGGGGTCGATCTTCACCACACCGTAGGGAACCAAGGCTCCGAAGCCATAGAAGGTGCAGGCGTAGCCATAGAGCTGGTCACCGACAAACGTGGCTGCGGTGATGTACTTCGACACACCCAAGTCGCGCTTGTAGTCCTTCACCATGGCGTAGTTGTTGGGAGCGTCGGTGGTGAAGTTCACCACGGCGTTGGTGCCCAACCGCATGTCGTAACCCAAGAATCCCCAGACCTTTGCCTCACCGTCGGCCTGGTCGTAGAGCATTGTCGGGGCTGCGGAGCCTGCGCGGAAAGGAACCGCGGGAGCCTTGGCCACGGCGGGAGCCTGCAGGCCCACAATGTCGGTGGAAGAAGTGTTGAAAGGCAGAGCCTTGCCTTTTACCATCTCGCCTGCCGGCTGGCCGTAGGCGGTGACGGCGGCGGCAAACACAAAGGTTGCAAGAATGTCTATTCTTTTCATAAGATTAAGAAATTGTTAATATTGGCCCGCCCCGCCGCCACACTTGGTGGAACGGGGGCGGACACGGTTGAAATGGTTATTTCTGTTCGAGCTTGACACCACGGTTCACAGCGCGGCCATTGAAGCGGGGAGCCTTGCCCAGGACGTTGGCCTCAGCCTGCGGCTTGCGGCTGCCTACAGCGGGAGCCTTGTGGGCCACGGCAGAGGGCGTTGCGGGAGTGGTGAACTCCTTGCGGGCCAAGGGTCCCCACTCGTCGTTGACGTTCTTGGCGATGGAGAAGGCGATGTAGGCGGTGCTTGGGTCGGCGTTCCAAGTGGCGTTGTCCACACCATACTGGTTCCAGTACGGGTCGTAGGGATTGTCGCCCTTGAGATAGTTGAGGACACCCTCTTCGCCCCATTCAGCGGTGTTGTAGGCAGAGGCTGCGATGATCATGTCGCGGTGGAGCGAGGCCTGGTCGTTGGGTGTGTAGGTCACTTCCTGATAGTAGCTGCTGCCCGACTGCTTGAAGTCGCCGATGGTGATGTCCACCGTGGCCGTGCCCTCGCCGCCCTGCTTCTTCGTGGAGGCCTTGGCAAGAATGAGCGGAGCGTTGGCCCCGTTGGCGTCCATGGGAAGAATGTAGATGTCGTATCTGGTTCCGGGAGCCAAACCTGTCCATTCGTTGGTGTAGGTGGAGCTGTAGAGATTGCCGCCAAACTGCTTGATCATGTCGCTGAGGTTGGCGAAGCCGAACATGGGGGCCCACTGCTCAAACTGCTGCTCGGCCTGGCCCTCCTCGAAGAGGCAGAAGGTGTAGCTGGCGCAGTCGCTGTTGGGTGTGAACTGCATGGAGATGGTTGTCGCCGTAGAGTCGGTTGTAGTCCAGCTCACGCTCGGGTTGCCGACATAGGGAGCGGCGGGAGTGTCGAAGTCTGCGCGGGAAATCTCGCTTGGCGTGTTGTATTTGTCATATCCCAAAGTGAGCACGGAGTAGGTGGAGCCAGCCACAAACGGAGTCTCGAATCCTGTCATCTGGGCGTTGGTGAAGGCCTGATAGTAGTCGGGGGCATTCACATTGTCCATATAGGCTTCAAGCGATGCGGGCGAAGCCAGCATGTCGGCGCGGGCCTTGGTGACAGTGGTGATGCGGAATTTCGCGCAGTCGGCTGTGGGGGTGATGGCCAGCCACAGGGTGTCGCCTGCGGAGCTGAAGCTGGTCTTGTTGATGGTCACGTCGGCCGCAGCGCGACCCACGGAGGTGAAGAAGGCGCTGTCCACATTGTTGATGACATATCCCTGGGAATAGCCACCTTTAGGTACGATTACCATGCGGTTGACCGATTGTGCATAAGTGCCGGCAAAGGCTGCGCACAGTGCTAAGGTTGCGATTATCTTTTTCATTGCTTGCTTATTTTACGAATTTAAATGACAGATTCTTTATTCTGAGGATGTAGATGCCATGCGGCAGTGAGCCAACGTTGATGGGCTGGCCATTGAAGTGGTCCAGTCGCATCGCCATGGCCCCGTTCAGTCCAACGATGCGGGCATCGGCAGTCTCGCCGGCAAGGCCTTCCACGAAGAGGAGGTCGCCTTTCAGCCTGGCTGTGAGCCGGCTGTTGTTGGTGGTGACCCCCTGAATGGCGGTAGGGTCTTCAAATTTGATGCAGCGCACTTGGCCAAGGCTGAAAGAGGCTGACTTCTGGTCGGTCTCCTTGACAGTCATCTTGTCTTCCCCAAAGGTAATCCTCGTGGAGCCTGTCAGACTGTACTTCGCAAGCTCACTTCCATCGATGGAGTAGACCAGCATGGTCTGTTGCGCCCAGGCTGTCGTGAGCGACAGTCCCGAGAGCAGCACCGCGGTGGCGAGCAGGCGTTTCATTCTGTTCTTTTTCATTTTCGTTATATTTTAGATTATATGCTCAGAGTGTTATCTGATGTTGAACTTCACGGTCTGGGTGTCTTTGCCGTTGGAGAGCTTCACCAAGTAGATGCCCTTTCCAAGGTTGTTCTCAGACACTTGTCGGCCGGCCATGTCGAAGACGCCCGCAATCTGATAGTCTCCGCTGGCAATGAGGTGGTTGCCTTCGAGCTTCAGCGAGGCCTTCTCTGCCTGCTGGTCGGCAATGGCGTGGATGGCCGTGAGGCCGGCCAGTCGTTTCTCGCCTGTGTTGAACACGGGGCAGTTGAGCGGATTGGTGGTGTCGTAGTTGTTGAGGAAAGCAACAATCCTCATGTGCTCGATGTTCCATTTCGGGTCAACGTCGAACGAATAGCTCTTCTGAGCAGCCTTGTTGGTGATGTCGGTCTCGTCTCCCCAAATGTCGGTGAGATACTTGCGTATGATGCCGTTCTCCTTTCCAGAGCCGTTCTTGAGGGCAACGCTGTCCTCCACGGCCACAACCGTGAGGCGCAGGGATGTCTGGCGGGGCATCTCGCGCACCTGCGACTCGATGTCAACGGTGGCATTCACGTTCTTGCCGTCGTTGTCCACCGTCGCGCCCACGTCCACCTTGGCGAAGCTGGGCATCTGGGCAGAGGATTCGAGCATGATGTCGAGCTGCTCGTTGTACTTCACAAAGTAGGCCGGGCCACGCCATTCAGCAATCTCAAAGATGTTGCGGTCGAGCATGAGGGCTGGCGTGAAGCTGTTGTAGTTCTCGAAGAACCAGTCGTAGGGAGCCTCAGAAGCGAGTTGGAACTCATCGTTCTTCTGATGGTGCTTCAGCCACACCACATCGCTGCGCTTGGCAACGGCGAGGTCGTAGACACTGTCGGCCACGAGCGACTCTCCGTTGACCGTGGAGGTGAACTCCTCCATGAGCACGGTGCGGGGATAGGTGGTGGCATCCTGCGGCACGCAGTAGACGTAAGAACCCTTGGTGTTGTCGGTCGGGTCGCTGTCGTCCGCTCCGTTCACTTGGGATACATGCACGTCGAAATAGTTGTTGCCCTCCTGCGGGAATACCATGTCGGGAATCTCCACCCTGGTCATCTCGTTGGGATTGAGTCCCACGTTGTTGACGGTCTTCGAGGCGAAGGTCTCTCCGTTCTTCTGTGCCTCCACAACAAATGAGTTGACAATGTCGACGCCATAGTTGGAGATTTGCAACGTCAAGGATGTCTGCTTGTTCTGCCTCACCATGTCGTAGTTTGTCACCCGGTCGATGCCAATGTCGTTGGTGGGCATGTTCTTTCCGCGAGCGTAGGCGCGGATGCAGAAGTCGTAGTCCACCATTTCCGTTTTCAGCACCCACCACTGTCCATTCAGTCCATACCAGTTCACGCCCGGTGTGCCGCCATGGTAGTATTCGGTGCTGAGGATTTCAGCGTCGTTGATTTCGCTGGCGTTGGGATAGGCGGTGTAGCCTATGTAGATGTCCTTGTCGGCCTTGATGGGATAGGGTGTCTTCAGGGTGACGTTGTTCCATCCGGCCTTGTGGCCGGTCACCGTCTGCACGATGCCTCCCGTCCTGCTCTCAAGGTCGGTCTTGATGAAAACGGTCATGAACTGCCCCACCTTGGTGTCGTTGGCGTAGCTGATCTGGTAGATGGTGTCGCCCACGTATTTTGCCAAAGTCTCTTTCGGAATCTTGACGGCGGCACTCAGCTCGTTGTTGGCGCCCTCCTCGCCTTGTGGACGCAGGGCGGTGCCGATTTTATCACCGTTGCAATAGCCCAACCTGACGTTCTGGGCAACGGCCATCGGCCCTCCCATGAGGAGAGCCGATGTTGCGCAGAGTGCAAATTTTATGATTGCTTGATTTCTCATTTGCCTAAAAAAGTTTTCTTGGAGAACACATTGCCGCTCATGTCAGTGACGCGGATGATGTACATTCCACGGCTCATGCCGCTGACCAGGACGCGGTCGGTGCCAAAGCTGCGCGACACCAGGCGTCCCTGCATATCGAAGATCTCAATGCTCTTGGCCTTGCCGTTGAGCGTCAGCGTGCCGGTGGCGGGGTCTACCACGAAGCCATCACCTGCCACGACTGTCTTCAGGCCAGTGGCGAAATCAATGGAGAAGAAGGCTACAGGCTTGCCTGCCATTGCGAAAGAAGTCGCCTCGAAGTCGAAAGCCGAGCGCCCGGCATAGCGGAGCATGTGTGTCTCCCAGTTGGCCGACTTGTAGATGTTGAACAGGGCGGGGAACATCTCGGATGTTGCTCCATCCTTCCAGACCTGCACGAGGAGGTTCTTGGTGTGGTCATACTCGAATGGCTGGCTGAACTCGAGTTTGAGCATCTTTGTGTCGGTGCCGGCCGATACGTGCTGGCTGCCGTCGTAGACGAGAGTCAGGCTATTGTTGTCCACCCACTGGGAGGGGTCGGTGTAGTTGTCGTCGCTGTCGGTCTGTCCCATGTACACCTTCACGTTGAAGTCCTCGGTGTCGGCACTGATGTCGTTGGGAGCATACTCAAAAGCGATGCCCTTGACGCTGCCGTCCTTGTCGCCCAACTCGCTGTTGAGGTAGACCGTCTGCACGGTGGAGTAAGGATTGGAGAAGGACAGGGGCTCAGTGGTGGACTGGCTCTTGCCGTCGCCGTTGCACTCCACGTTCCAATCCAAGCCCTTCATCCTGACTTCGGTCTCGGTCGCGGCGGTCATGTCGTTGTCGGCCTTTTGGTCGCCCTCAAGCACCACCTTGCCATAGACCTTGGTCTTGCCAATGCCCACGGGAGTGAAGTCCACCTCCACATCCTTTGTGGCCTGAGAAGCGATGGCCTCATCCACATTCTTCGCACCCCACACGTTGCCCTTCTCGTCGACAATCTGAACGGTGTACTTGCTTTGCCCGTTCTTTCCGGCATTCATCACCTTCACGGTGGCCTTTAGGTTGCTGCCGAGCGACACCTCGTAGGGGACGGTGAGTGCCGTGGCCGCCATGTCGTTGTCAACCACCTGCTCTACCTTGAAGTTTCTCACGCCAAAGTAGATGTTGCGGTCGCCAGCCACCTTGGTTGCGCTCTGGCAGCGCACGCCGAGATAGTAGTCGCCGTCGGTTGCCGGGGTGAAAAGGTCGTTGAAGTCCTGCGCGTCGAGATCCTGGCGGGCTGTCAGGTTCGGGTGATTGGCGATGACCGTCTGTCCGGCTGCCGTGGGCTGGCTGCCGTAGGTGAAGCTGAAGGCGTGGGTCTGCTCGACGTCTCTGAGCAAGGCGCGCATGCTGACGCGATAGGTCTGGCCGCCCTTCAGATGGATGGGCGGAGTGAAGAGATAGTCGTCAGTGGCCTTGTAGGCGTCCATATAGTCGATGAAGCACTTGAACTCCTCAAACTTGCCGCCGGCGTAGGCGAATGTCTTGCCGGAGTTGTCGTTGTCCACAGCCTGCCAGCGTGCAGCCGTTGTGGCAGTTTCGAAGTCCTCGAAGAAAGTGGGCTCGTAGGCCTTGCCGGCGAAGAGCTTCACGCTCTCGCTGTCGCCCGTGCCGTAATCGTTCTTTGAGGTCACGGTGTAAGTGTAGTAGTCGAAATAGTCGGGATCGGTGTCGGTGAACGTGGTGCCGGTCACATCGGTGGCGATGACCTTGCCGTCGGGAGTGCGGGTGATGTCATAGCGCAGTGTAGTCTTGTCGTATCCCTTGCCAGTGTGGCTTGTGGCGGGTTCGTCCCATTTCAGACTCACGTTGTATCCCTCGGCCCTGGCGGTGAGGTTCTGCACGTTGCCGGGAGCGTCCTGGCCAACAAACACCTTCACGCTGTCGACCAAGCCCTTCTCGCCGCTTACACGGTAAGGCGTGAGATAATAAGTGACGATGCCCTTCGTGGGAGCTGTGTCTTCCCATTTGCAGTCCTGTCCGGCTGTTCCGGCCACGGTGGCCACAACGTTGTCGCGCGTGCCACGGCTGATGGTAACCTCCTTGAACTCGTTGAGGTTGTCGCCGCGCCAGTTCACAGTGGGGTTTGTCCAGCGCAACGAGGCCTTCAGCGTGCCGTCGTCGGGAGCGGTGGCGGTGAGGTTGGTCACCTTGCCGGAGGCGTTGCGGTTGTCGGCTCCCTCGTAGGGGATGGCCAGGCCCACAACCTCGTTGTAAACCATGTCGCACTCCTTCACCATGGTCTTCTTCCTCGTGTCAATCTTGTACAGGCGCTGGTAGCCGTCGTTGGCCGTGCTGAGCCAGTAGAGCAGGTTGCTGTTGTGGTCGAAGTCCATGGAGTGGTCGAAGTTGGGGATGACAGCCTGTCCGTCCACCTTGAGCTCGATGGAGTCGACGGAGGCGAAGTCCTCATCGGCGTCGGTCTTCATCAGGTAGCTCCCCTCGTAGTATTCGTTCTTGGCGTCGGGCTTTCCCTTGATGAAGTAGGCATTGCCCTCGTAGTCCACGGCCATGGCCCATGCATAGTAGTCGAGCTCGGCCACTTTCTTGAACGAGCCGTTGCTGGTGTTGATTTGGTAGACGTCGCTGGAGGCGTAGTCTCTTGTCCCGCGAGCCAAGGCCCAGAGGGTCGTGCGGCTATGGTCGTAGGCCATCTCATAGATGACGGGCCACTCGTCAGTGTACTCAAACTGGTGGATGACATTCACCTTGCCTGTGTTAAAGTCGATGGAGACAAACCTGTCGGGCTGGTCTAGGAAGGAGAACACGCGGCAGATGTAGCCATAGTAAGTGCCATCGCAAAGTGCGCCGCACCTCAGCTTCACCAAGTGCAGGCCGTCGTCGTCGGGGTCTACTTCGGCAATCTGTGTCAGTCCGTATCCATTCTTGCTATAGAATTTCACATAATGGGCGGGGCCTGTGGCGTCGAGCATGGTGGCTCCATACATCAGCACGCCCTTGTCCTCGTTTAGATTCACGGTCTTTCTCTCCGTCGGGTTGTCGCCCGGCAGCGCTGCGTTCATCGTTAGTGAGAAAGCCAGCAAGGAAAGACAGCAGAGTAGTTGTTTCCTCATAATGAACAATGTGTTTGGTTGTGAATTAGTAGATTTAGGACAAATCCGTTCGCCCTCGGGGACTGGAGATTCAGCCCCACGAGGAGCGAACGGGAACTATCAGTTGATTTGCTTCTCATCCTTCGTCTTCTCTCCATGGCAGAGAGACAAGCAGGCTTGGCTCCGTCCATTCAGCTTGTCGAAGACTTCGGAGTCCTTTCGGCAGCGTATCGGCTTAGAACACCACCTTTACGCTCTCTTTGCCAGTCTTGACGACATAGGCTCCGCCCTGCACGGGAACGGTCAGGGCGCCGCCCATGGGCTTGCCGCTGTATACGAGTGTGCCGTTGAGGGTGTAGACGCTCACGGGCTCGTTGCCCTTCACCACGAGCTTGCCGTCCAGCACCTGCACGGGCGAGTCGGTCAGCGACACCTGTGCCACACTGTTGTAGACGTTGTCCACCTGCTTGGTGTTGGAGAAGTCGCTCTCTTTCTGCTCACGCGTGGTGGGGTTGGTCTTGACGGCCGACACCTTGTGGGTGATGGGGCAAGTGACGGCGAACTGCGGGATCTTCACGCTTGTCTCGTTGCCCTGCACGTAGCGTCCGTAGTAGAACGGGCTGTTCAGGCTCTCGCCGGCGTTGTAGTTCTGGCTCACCACAAGATTCCTCATGTAGAGGTGCTCTGGGGAGTAGACGGCGTAGATGCCGATCTTGGAGCGGCTTGTTCCCTTGGTGAAGGTGACGGTGCTTGTCTTGAACTCGCTGTCGGAGAGGTTCTTGTCGTAGATGAGCTCGGCCTGCTTGTAGTCGCCGGTGTTCTCATCATAGTTGAACAGGGCGAAGGCAGCTTGCGTTGTGCGGGTCTCCTTCTCGCCGTCATTGTTATATACGTCGGCAGTGGCGCCTCTGAGGTCAATCTTCACGGACACCTTGCCCCCATCCTTGGAGAGGTCCAGCTCGGGCGATACGAGGCCGGCGTCGGCATGGTTGTAGATGTATTGAAAGCCGTCCACGCTCACGCAGTCGGGGAAAGGTATGCCTTGCTTGGCTATCCAGCCGGCCTGTTTTTGGAAGGGCTGGATGACATAGTTGTCGTACGAATAGAAAGTGGGGTCGTCGAGGCTCCAGGTGATCTCAGAGCCGTCAGCCATCTGCAGGCCCATGAGGGGCTCGTTGGTCACCTCGAACTTACCCGTGCGGGTGGCCACGCACTGATAGTAGGCCCAGTAGTTGTACACCTCTGCCGAAGGCACAACGCTCCACTTGGCGGTGTAGGTGCTGTCGGCGGCCACAGTGGCATCCTCCATCATGGGGGGCACAAGGTCGTAGACCTCCATCTCGGGACACTCGAACGACACCTTGCCATCGGCGTTGACGGCCTGGACTGTGTAATAATAGGTCTTGCCCGACTCAGTGCCGTCCACCGTGTAGGCGGTGTCGGTCACGGTCTGGTTCTGCAACAGATAGTTGACTGTAGTCTGCGGGTTGAAGGGGTCGTCGCCTGTAACATCCTTGCTGTAGACATTGAGGCGGTAGCTCACAGCACCGTCCACCTTTGTCCAGTGGGCCGTGAAGCTCTCGCCCTCGTAGTCGGTGTGGGGCAGGGCTGTGGGCATGGCGATGAAAGGCTTGATGGTGTAGACACGCACATCGTCAAAGTAGACGCGGCGCACCTCCTCGTCCTGGGACATCTGCTGCTTCACGAGATTGAACATCGTGTAGGGGCCGGCGCCATAGAACTTGAGCGTGTAGGTCTTCCATTCGGGCGAGACGTCGCTGATCAACACACTGCCCAGCTGGTCCCAGGAGGGAGACATGTTGTAGGTCTCAGCCCCCTCCACGAGGATGGGCTGGGATGCCACGCCCTGGTCGGTGCGGGCCTTGAACTCAAGGAACACCACGCCTTGGTTGGCGCTGCAGTCGAGCATCGGCGTGTTGAGGTTTCCGCCGTCGCTGTAGCTCGTTGCCACGCATCCGCCGGCAGGATACAGGAAGTGGCCGCCCCAGCCCGGCTGGTGGGTGAACTCGGGAAGCATGTTGATCCAGAACGGATACTTTGAAATTTCATCTGAGGTGAGCGTGACGGTGGAGTCGGGCTGCCCGTAGGTGCCAGCGGTCATCAAGGAGAAGTCCTCGTTGATTACTTCTACGGGGGTGCCGTAGTCGGTAGGAGAGCCCGCGCGCATCAGTTGCCCCACCGGGCCTTTCTTTTGGGCGTGGAACCCCATTGTGGTCTTGGCGGGGGCTTTGGCCGCCGACCTGCTCGACAGATTTTGCGCTTCAGCCTGCGTTCCGCTCATGGCTGAAACTGCGAGGGCTGTCAGGAAAAGTAGTTTTCTTCCCATAGATGTCAAAAGTTACTTAGTATTCGTTAATAAAAATGATGTACTCTCGTTATAGTTGCAAAAATAAGAAAAGTCTGCAACAAAAGGTTGGAGAATACACATTATTAATTACTTATTCGTGAAATAGTAATTATAGCGAAAACTTCCAAAAGGCCCACCATCCAAAACCGCAAGCATAGGGGGACACCCCCAACTCCTCCACAGGGGGAGGGCAATCGCGCCAAAAGAGGGACACGAATGCGGGCATCTGCGCAAGGCTGCAAAGGCGTGCATCCAACGGCTGCGAATTGAGCAGCCACAAAGAAATGTTCGACCGTTTAAAGGTTAAAGGCCGCGCGGCGAACACAAAAGATGAATTGCAAGCGAATCAGCTGGCCTTGTCCAGCTGCTTCTCCTTCAACAACTTCAGATAGGTGGAGGGCTTCAACCCCGTAATCTTGGTGAACACATTGATGAAGTTGGCCTGCGACTTGTAGCCCACGCTCTCCGCTATGGCGCGGATGGTGAGGTTGCCGTAGTTCTCGGTGTCGCTCATCCTTATCATGGCCTTCTTGATGCGGAAGTCGTTCACCAAAGCGCGGAAGTTCATCCCGTACACTTCGTTGATCACCTGCGACACATACCTTGAGTTGGAGTTGGTCATCGTGGCGAGCTTCTCTATTCCAAATTCTGGATCGCAATAGGCGTCGGTGTTCTCCATCACCTGCAGGATGGCGGCCAAGAGTTCGTTCTGCTGCTCAGCGTTGGGCATTGTCCTCACCTTGTCGTGCATCACCACCGGCACCTCCGGCTTCAGCCTCACTTCCCTTTCCGTCTCATCTGGCTCCTTCTTGGGAGGAGCCACGGGAGGAACGTTGCTGTCCTTCTTGCGGTCTGACTTGTCCATGGCGTCCAGCTGGCGGGTGATCACCTTGTCGTGCTGTATGCTCTCCTGGGTCTTGTTGAACAGGCTGTGGTAGGCGCTCGACAGCTTGCGCTTCTGCCTCCATGTGATGGCCAAGAGGGTCAGGAAGACGATGGCGCAGAGGGTCAGCGCCACGAGCATGGCCTGCTGGTTGCTGATGGTCTTCAGACTGTCCTGGTTGGTCTTGTTCAACCCCTTGATGGTGTTGAGATTCTTTTCTATCTCGTGGAAGAACAGGGCGTTCTGGATTTCGCTCAGTGCGTTCATGTTGAAGATGGAGTCGCGCAGCAGCAGGTATTTCTGCTTGTAGTCGAGGGCCTTGGAGCGGTCGGTGCTCTGGTAGAGTTCCGAGAGTGCCCTGTAGCAGCTCACCTTTAGGGGCGGTATATTGTTCTCCTCTGCCAACTGGAGGTTTCTCTTCAGATAGGCCAAGGCCGAGTCGCGCCTCCCGATGCTGGAGAAGGCGTCCGACAGCATGCCGTTCACGCTGGCGATGTCGAGCGGCCCCAGACCGTTGGTAGAGGCGTAGTTGGCGGCCTGCTTGTAAAGCCTAATGGCCTCGGGCATGTTCTTGGCGTAGTCTTCTATCACTCCGGCTGCCAACAGCACGTCGTATCTGTAGCGCGGCCGCTGCTCCTTGTGGCTGCACAGCTCCCTATACCATTGCCGGTATTGTCTCAGCGGAGTCTTGGGCTGGTAGGCGAAGATGAGGTTGTTGAGCATCTTGTTGGCCAGCGAGAGGTTGCCCTGTGCGCGTGCCATCTTCAAGGCCTTTTTATATAAAGGTACGCTCTGGTCGTAGTCGCCAAACATGGAGTAGATGTTGCCGATGTCCTTGTAGGTCAGCGCCAACAGACTGTCCAAGCGCTGCTTCTCGCAGAGGTCCATGCAGTTCATGAAGTTCTCCATGGCCTTGCTGTAGTTGTCGTTGGCATAGAACACCAGTCCCGCCTGGTGGTCGCACTCGGCCCGCAGCTGTGGGCTCACGCGGTCGCCCCGGTTCTGGAGCAGCTCAAAGCAGCTGAGGGCCATTTTTCCCTGGTTGGCCTGCACCAACTGTTTGCCTCTGGCCAAAAGGGCAGCGTCGCTGAGCTGGTTGAACCGGGCCAGCTCTGCGCGTTGCTTCGCCGCTGACATGTCGGTGGCGTATGCCAGCAGTACCACCAATAGGAATAAAATATCTTGCTTCAAATTTTTTATCGCTTTCATAAGAGTACTCCTCCACTATGCCCCATCCTTGTGATGGGATACCAGTGCGTTTCCGTCAAGGAATGGCGGAAGCTCCTTGCAAAGATAACAAAAAATGTCAGACTTTATAAGATTATCCTCGATTTTTTATTTTTTTAATTGACAATCCACCGACAGCATCCATTCATCGAATTGCAGACCTTTTCCACCGCTCATACACTCAACGAGGATTTTTCAGCGAATGAATCGATAGAATCGAATGAACATTCGAGCAATTTGGGCAATTCGTTGAAAGGGCTTAATTTACGTTCTGAAAAGGCATTTCACGCCATAGCTGACAATCCGCGAAACCTGCGGGAAATTTGATTGAGCGAATGAATGGGGACTGCAGACAACGCCGACGACGCCAATCCTACGATGAAGGTTGGCAATCGCTGGGCGATTGGCATTGGCAAAGCGGAAGCCAGAATGCATGATGAAGCGCCAGGTGGGGAAAGAAGAGAGGCAGGGAGGGCGCAAGGCGGACATCCAACTGCAGGGGGCCTGCCCTTTGCGGGACAAGCCGCGGGGAGTTGGCGCGGAATCCGAGAATGGTGCGGGTTAGAGTCTCACCTCACCCTTGCCTTGCCGCACGATGACCGGCTCGCCGTCGGTGCAGTCTATGATGGTGGAAGGCTCTGCACTGCAGATACCGCCGTCGATCACCAAGTCCAACTCGGCGCCCAAACGCTCGGCGATGAGTTCGGGGTTGGTGAGATATTCCATGTCGTCTCCCTCATCGAAAGGCACTGTCGTGGAGAGCAGCGGATTCCCAAGCTGCTCGCAGAGCAGTCTTGCGATGGGATTGTCTGGTATGCGGATTCCAACTTGCTTGCGGTTGCGGAAGATCTTTGGCAGATGGCTGCTTGGATTGAGGATGAACGTGAAGGGACCCGGCGTGTTGCGCTTGAGCAGTTTGAACGTGGCGTTGTCCACCTTGGCAAACTCGCTGATGTGGCTCAGGTCGGGCCCCACGATGGAGAGGTAGTGCTTCGTGGGGTCGATGTCCTTGATGCGGCAGATGCGCTCCACCGCCCGTTCTTTCAGACACGAGCAGCCCAGGGCGTATGAAGTGTCGGTGGGGTAGACGATGATGGCGCTGTCTTCGAGCTGGGCGGTGATGCGGTCAAGCACGCGCTGCGAGTTGTTTTTGGGGTAAAGTTTGAGAGGTGACATAGCGATTCCTTTCCTTATTATATATATGTATATGACTTTTGGGTCTTCCTTGCCTCGAAGACGCGCGGAGTCCTGCCCATCGCCACTGCCACCCCGGCTGCGCCGTGCTTGCCCGGGGGCAGAGAGGGGCAGCCTCTTCGAGGCCATTGCTGGCGCGAGGTCGCCGATGCCGCATGAAATCCGCAGTAGGGGCGATTGCCCCCTTGCAGGCCGGGGTTAGGGGCGGGTCTTTGGGCCTTTATCAACCGCGTTTCCTCTTGCGCAGTTCCTCGGCGATGGCACGGTGGATGGCAGCCTGGTCCTCGTCGCCCTCATGCTTGAGCACGGCGGCCATCAGCTCGTGGGCCTCGGGACTCTCCACATCCATGTCGAGGGCCAGAGAGGCATCGTCCTTGGCGGCGGCGGTGTTGGCAGCGGCCAACTGGCATTCTCCACGCAGAAGCAGGGTCTCCACCGTGGCCCCCACGCCCACCGCACGCTGCGCCCAAGGCAGGGCCTTGGCGGGCTGCGTCTTGAGCATCAGCCGCGCCTTGCCCACGAGGGCGCGCAGCGACGAGGGGTTGAGGCGAAGGGCCTTGTCGTAGTTGGCCAAGGCCGAAGGCGCGTCGTCGTAGGCCGAGGCGCACTCGTCGCCCATCTGGCAGTATTCCTCCGCCAACTGGGCCAGCATCGCGCGCTGCTCCTGAAGCTGCTGGCGCAGGTCGCGGTTCTGGGCGCGCAGACGGTTGATGACGCCCAACTTGCGCCGGATGTAGCGCCGGGCCAAGGGCTTCTCTATGTCGTAGCGCGCGTGGATGGCCACGAAGAAATGGTCGAGGGCCGTCTGGAAGTCGCCCGCGTCGAAAGCCTTCACGGTGGCGGCGTATTCGATGTCGGCCTTCGACTGAGAGAGGGCCTTGGTAAGCCGCTTCTGGTCGTTGAAGCTTGTGGCGAACCGTATGATTTCGCCGCGCACGAAGACGTCCGAGAACTTGACGGGCTCCAAGAGCTGTATGCCCTCCAACGACGTGCATCGGCTCAGGGCCACGTAGGTCTGGCCCGCGGCGAAAGCTCCGCCCGAGAGGTCGACAATCACGTTGTTGAGCGTCAGCCCCTGGCTCTTGTGTATGGTGATGGCCCAGGCCAGCCGAAGGGGATATTGCGTGAAGGTGCCAAGCTGCTGTTCCTCTATCTTCTTCTCCTTCTCATTGTAGGTGTATCGCACGTTCTCCCACATTACGCGCTCCACGTCGTGCGTCTGCCCGTCCTCGGTCTCTATCCTGACGTAGTCCTGACCAAAGTCCTTCACCTTGGCCAGCGTGCCGTTCACCCATCGGCGGTCGGGGTCGTTGTGGAGCAGCATCACCTGTGCGCCCCGCTTCAGCTCCAGTTCCTCCAAGGTGGGCAGGCTCGCCTTGGGAAATTCCCCACTTATCTTGCCCTTGAGGCGCACGGGGTCGTCGTGGATGGCGCGCAGGTGCTGGTCGTTGATGAAGTCCACCTTGTCGCGCCTTGTGGCCAGGGTGATGCACAGCGCGCCCTCGCTGGGCTTGGAGGTTTGGCGGAGGTTGAGCAGCTGCAGGTCGGTGGGCGTGATGCTGTTGGTGCGGATGCGGTCGAGCACGGATATGAAAGCCTTGTCGCGCTGGCGGTAAACCTTGTGCAGCTCTACGCTGACCAGGGGCATCTCCTGAAACACGCGGGCCGAGAAGAAGAAGGCGTTGGGGTAGAAGCGGTGGAGAATCTCAAGCTCATCGCTCTGCACCACCGGCTCCAACTGGAACACGTCGCCCACCATCACCACTTGCTTTCCGCCGAACGGGGAGCGCATCTTGTGGCAGAACACGCGCAGCACCTTGTCGATGAAGTCGATGATGTCGCAGCGCACCATCGACACCTCGTCGATGATGATGAGCTCCACCTCGTTGATGAGTTTGCGCGTGTCGCGGTTGTAGCGCAGCGACTCGAAAATCTTCCCGTGCCTGAGGCTGAAGTTGGGGTCGTCGGGCAGGAGCAGGTGGAGGGGCAGGTGGAAGAAGCTGTGGAGAGTCACCCCACCGACGTTGATGGCCGCGATGCCAGTGGGGGCGAGCACCACGTGTTTCTTTCGCGTATGCTCACAGACGTATCTGATGAAGGTCGACTTTCCTGTACCGGCCTTTCCGGTGAGGAAGAAACTCTGGTTGCTGAACCTCACGAGGTTGAGCGCGTCTTGGAATTCCTTGTTGTCGGGGTCGGGTATAAACTCCTTGCTCATGGGTTGACAAAGATACTGATATTTTCGCAGACCAACAAGATTCTTTGGAATTTATTGTCAACAAAGCCCAAAGACCCTCCCCTACCCCTCTCAAAGAGGGAGGGCAATCCCTATCGTCCCCAAGACGTACCCAAAAACGTGCATCCGCTGCAGAGGCCGTGTAGGTAGGGTAAGAACCGGCCAAAAGAGTTGACCCAATCTCCTTTTTAATGCATAATGCATAATTGGCATTCGCCACAATTGCGGATGGTTGAATAAGGGTTCTAACATTTCTTTAGGGCTGACGCAAGGCACGGCCCCTGCAGCAGATGCCCGCATTCCCCCTTCTTGTGTGCTTATTCCTTTCCCTTTGGAGGGAGGGGTTAGGGTGGGCCTGTTGGTCTTTAGGTGGGTCTTCGCGGTTGCAGACATTTGTCAGCTGCCAAAAGGCTGAAGAGACGAGGTGTAGACAAAAAAGTGGGATAATCCTTTGCGCAAAGGATAATTTTTACTACCTTTGCAGTCGCTTATGAAAAAGCACGGGGTGTAGCGCAGTCCGGTAGCGCTCCTGGTTTGGGACCAGGTGGTCGCAGGTTCGAATCCTGTCGCCCCGACACGAATGCCAAGCAGCCGAAAGGCAGTGCTTGGCATTTTTCAATTGAGGGAGAGGGAACGCAAAAGACAATGACCTAAAGCCCCGCCGCCTACCTAAAGCCCCCCAACTCAACTTTTTGCGGCAACTACGGAATTTGCACAATGTTTGCACACAAATTCCGTATTATATTCTTCTTTTCCTTGCCGTTCTCAAATTAAACCCGTAATTTGCCATAAAATTCAGGAAAACCTAATCCGTTAGTATCTCAACGGCTCAAAAGAGGTCGGCGAGGGAGACCGAACAAGTCCTAACGGAACATTTTAAGTGAAGATATAATATAATAATGTATTGTTGATGATGCGACGCTTTTTCTTTTTAACGCTGAGCATGACTCAAATCTTCTTGGTCGCTCCTCCCGCATAACTCTTCGGGAGTGGACGGCAGGAAGCGATGGCCTTTCGCCTTAGTCCCACAACAGTTGGGCGACGGGAGGCGCGTGGCGATGTGACTTGTTCACCCAAAACCTTGGTTCGCCAGATGACGGTCTGGCCAACTGACTTCAAGCAGACAACACTACTTTCAATTTTTAAGGCGGGGCGATTAGGCTCTGTCTTAGCCCCGCAGCGAATTTTACAACAATCAGAAAAGGATAAATGAAGAAAATGAAGGAAGCAAAATGGGCAGCTGTCGGCATATCCCTGCTGATAGCTGTATCGCCGCCTGCAATGGCCCAGACGGCGACGGCGGCATTCACGCCGACAACAGGCACAAACACAAACTATGTCATCCGCAACGTGGAGACCGGACAGTTCCTGCGATGCGATGAAAACAAACACCCCAATTGGGCTGCCTACTTTAGCAGCACCATCGACGACGACCATTTCCTTTGGCAGTTCAGCCCATCGGGAAGCGGCTGGAAAATCTACAACGTGGGCAGGGGAGAGTGTCTCAACGACGATGCTACGGCCGACGCGAGTCATACTTACCGCGGCAAGACTGACAAAGATGGCGATGTTGTACTAATTTCCGCTACGGCGTAAAAGCTAAAGCCTTCCACCACTAGCTGTTGTCTGTTATTTGTTACTTCATTAATTCTGTGTATATTAGAGC
>SFCY01000031.1 GCA_004558865.1 Bacteroidales bacterium | reverse complement strand
GCATCTATCGGTCTCAAAACGTCAAGTCTCATCGGTCGTGTAGCCCGCTACACTCCCTCTTCAACTTACGTTTTGAGTCCCGATAGCTGGCAGAATACGCCTCGACCTAATTTTTAGAACCGACCTTAAGGCCACCTTGTCTTTTCGCCCCAAGGCCAAAGAGAAAGACAAACCACGAGTGAATTTACAATAATTGATGAAAACCTATGGCCCGGACAGATTTCCCATCTGTTCGGGTTCTTCTTTTTCTCTATCCACCTTTTGGCTGTTGGGGGAGCATGGGGACAGGGCTATATGGCGTTAGAGAGCTTGCCGTCAGACTGTAGTCTGACGCACTGGACGATGTTGCGGCGAGCGCGGAGAGCTTGAGAACGTGGGACGGTGGTCCGACGAACGTCGGACGATGGGGATTGGCGTTGTGGGAGAGGATGCGGGAGACGTCTGCACGGTTGGCACGTGTGAGGCTTGGCTTACTGGTTCGTTCGAAATTATCTTAATTCGTTGGCCCGTTATGGTTGATTCTTGAGAATTTTAATTAACTTTGCAAACTGAACATACCCCTATAATCGTATCTCAGATGAAAAGAAAACTGGAATATCCGCTCGTTGCATCCTTGCTCTGTGTCTCGTTGGCTTTGGCCTCGTGCGGGAACGGAGCCAAAAGGGAGCTGAACAAACTGCTGCTGGAAGTGGCCGAAGGCGACGCTACGGTTGACAGCGGCGACTGGGCGAAAATCACAGACTTCTTGGACAAAAACAAGTCCCGCTTCAAGAGTTTCTACAAGGACGGTCGGCTCAACTCGGAGGCCGTGGAGGAATACATAGAGGACTTTTTCGCACACCGCCGTCCGCCAAAGACTATCAGCTTCACCAACGTGGCCATTAAGGTCAATTTCTATCTGGAACGCTCGGGGTCCATGGTACCCTACGACTCGCCACGGGGCGACGGCTCGTTCAAGGCGGCCATTGTGGATATGCTCAACGCCTTGCCGGGCAACGACAACAAGATGTTTGTGGTCAACTCGTCGGTGACCCCCTATCCGCAGGGGCTGCGCCAGTTTGTGCGTGACGCAGACATCTTTGGCGCCACCAAGGGATTGGGCGACGCAAGCTATACCGACTTTGGCCAGATTTTTGACAACATCCTGAACAAGACAGGAGGTGACGAGCTGAGCATCCTCGTGACGGACATGATCTACAGCACGCGCGATATGGCCGGCGTGAATCCGCAGAAGGTCTTCGCCGAGGCGCAGGGCATGACCTCCAACGTGTTCAAGGCCAGTGTGAGGGAGAAGAGCATGCTCATCATCAAGATGGAGGGGTCATACAACGGCCCCTACTATGCCTACAACGCTCCGCAAAGTGGGAAGTACTACGACGGAAAGCGGCCCTACTACATCATCATGGTGGGCGACAACAAGGTGATGCGCCGTTTGGCCAAGAATGGCAACTACCAGACTTTCTGCGATTTCGCCCGTCTGCGCGGATATGAGAACATGTATCTCTTCGACACAGACGACCTTTATGATCCCTATTATTCGCTTCTCTTGGCTGGCGGCGATATGAGGGGCAGTTTCCGTCCGGTAAGAGGGCAGGACACTCAGGTGACGAAGATAGAGGATGTCAGGCCCGACAAGAATTCGGGTGACCTGCAGTTGGAGCTTGCCGTGGACCTTGGTGGCATGTTCATCGACAAGGACTACCTGACCGATATCAGCAACTATGAGGTGGAATCCGACGGAAAGGCAACTATCAAAGAGATACGTGAGGTGAGGTCGTCAGACATGACACCCAACGAGAAGAAGTATCTCGGCACAGCCACCCACATCTTTGTGCTGACGATGGACAAGCCTGCAGCGGGTGACATCAGCATCAAACTGCTCAACCGGCTGCCGCGCTGGGTGGAGGCGAGCAACGACGACGACGACACGACAGTGGAGCCCCAGACCACGTTTGGCCTGAGCCATCTCCTGCAGGGCATCTACGACAGCTATGCCCGTAACGCCGACGGCACGCCATGCTATTTCGACCTGAAGCTGGAAATCGAGCGATAGGAAACTACAGAACGTGAAGAGAAACATATCAGACAACAATGAAGAAATATACCCTTTATCTCATTTTTGGGCTTGTGGCGACAGTGGTGCTGCTGCTGCTCTCCGGGACGATTCTCGACGCCCTGTTCTCTGGTCAGACCGAGTTTGCCAACGAGATGTACAACAACAACCTCTACCTGATGACGACCCTTTTCTCGACGCTCTATGCCTGGGTTCTGGCGGCCGTGTTCTATTATGTTGTCAACTCGGTGAGCTTCTCCCGCTGGTATCACTGGCTCATCGTCTTGGGTGTGGCCGCCGTGGCCTCGAGCGTCACCGCATACACCTACTGCGATGGGATATTCGTCGACGAGGGTGTGGACTTTGGCGACCAGCTCTTCGGCTTTGCCGTGGCCAATCTCTTGGTTGAGGCGATGCTGTTTGTGATAGCAAGTTTCTCCATGAGATGGTGGAGCAGCAACTGCCGCCATACACCCATACCCGAGTGACGCTGATGCATACACTGTAGATGCAAAGCAGGGGGGCTGGAATATTTTAGTGAAATTTAGGAAAACATGCACTGTGCATTGTGCATGATGCAATAACAAATATATTGTGAATTAGCAAGAAGATGCGTTTGTTTCTATTTTTAGTTGGAGGAACTGGCTCACGCGTGATGCGTCCGCTGCTGATGCAGTTGGCAGCAGGCGTGCATCCCGTCAGCGAGCAAGGACTGCCCATGCCTTTGGAAATCGTGCCCATCATCGTTGACCCGCATAAGGCCAATGAGGATCTGAAGCGCACCGACAACCTCATGCGGTGGTACAAACAGCTGCGCCGCGAGCTATACGGTGAGGAGTTGAATGTCGCCAAGGGATTCTTCTCGGTGAAGATCTCCTCCTTGAGCGACATCCTGCCTGGCGGCTCCAACCTCAGCGACTCCTTCCTCTTCAATTTGGCTGGCATAGAGTCGAAACAGTTTCAGGACTTCCTTTCCTATTCCACCCTCGACACGGCCAACCAGGCCCTTGTGTCGATGCTCTTCAGCGAGGACCAGTTGAGAACCAAGATGGACATCGGCTTTGTAGGCTCACCCAACATCGGAAGCGTGGCCCTCAACGAGTTTAAGGACTCAGAGGAATTCAAGCAGTTCAGCAATGTGTTTCAGAAGAGCGACCGCATCTTTGTGGTGTCGAGCATCTTCGGCGGCACGGGAGCCGCCGGTTATCCCGTCATCGTGAAGAACATCCGCAACGCAGCCAACAACGCCAACATCAACAACCGTGGTGACCTGCGCGACGCGCGCATCGGCGCACTCACCGTGCTGCCCTACTTTAATGTGCAGCAAGATCCCGACAGTCCCATATCGCGGGCCGACTTCATATCGAAGACCAAAAGCGCCCTCTATTATTACCACGACAACCTGACAGGCCTGCGCCGTGGAGGCAAGGACCTGAACATGTCGAAGGTGAACGCCTGCTACTATCTTGGCGATGAAGTGCCGTCGAATCCCTATTTCAACGACCCCGGCGGAAACGGACAGCGCAACGACGCCCACGTGGTGGAGTATGTCGGCGCACTGGCCATCTTGGACTTTCTCCAGATACCCGACGCGCAGCTGCAGACCCAGGACGGGAATGCTCTCAGCCCCATATTCAAGGAATACGGACTGGCCAACGACAAGACCAATCTGACGCTGAAGGACTTTGGACTCGACACCCGCATTGCCGTGAACAAGCATCTCTGCAAGTGGCATCTGGCATTCCTCTACATACAGAACCAGTTGGCCGGCGACATCGGGCGAGGCTACACCGAGGACAAGCCCGAGATAGTCAAGGGATTCCTGATGACCAGCTTCTACAAGACCCTCATCTCGGACTTCTATGGAGGCTACCTGACGTGGCTCAACGAACTGGCCCACAACAACCGCTCATTCCGTCCCTTCAATGTGGCGACCACGAAGTTGGCCGACAGCCTCTGTGGCATAGCCGCACACACAGGTTTCTTCAAGAGCGCGCTCGACTACAAGAACCTGCTCTCTGCCCTCAACAAGGAAAGCCAAGCTGCCACACGCAGCGGTCGCTTCCAAAACGGCAGACCGGCCACAAAGCTGATGTCGCTGCTCGACACTGTGCTCGACAGAATGGTGGACGAAAAGTTTGATGGAATCGTCTAAATGCCACAACACTAAAAGATTAAGATGAACGTATTAAGCTATAATAACAAGACGACAGGAGAAGGGTGGATATCCCTCAACGGACAATACAACGCCGACGAGATAGAGCAAATCAGCGACCCCAACGGTGGATTGTCGGCCAAGCCGCGCACTGCCATCCCCTCGCCGTTTGCCCAGATGGACTTGGTGAAGAATGCCTTCAGGCGTCTGTCCACGCATGCCAATCTTAAAGGGGAGCTGATGGATGAGAGGCTCGTGGGCAACGCCCTCGACATAGCCCAGCTCTTCTTCAACTACACCGAACTGAGCAACAAGCTGAAGATTGTGGTGTGGAACCGGCAGACAGAGGTGGAACGGCTCAAGACCGAAGAGCGGCACAGGCTGTTGGGAGAGACTATAGAGATGTTCTTGGAGCAGGACAAGGAGGCCTTCAACTTCGACCAGATGGACCGTCTCTTCTTCCTCGTTTGCGGCGACAAGGTGGTGGGTTCCACATCCCCCGTCACACTGTGGATGGCCACCCCAAACGCGCAGCCCGGCTTGTGCCAGATTCCCGTGGAACAGAACGTTGGTCTCTTCCAAGCCTGGCGCCCTCTCTATGAGCGGCAGGACACTTTCGTGAAATATGTCTATGCGCTCTTCACCGCATTTCCCCAGTTGAAGAAGTTGTGCGGCGAGGTGAACGACTACCTCATAGCCAACATGCGCCTGCTCGACACCGGGCTGCAGACACAGATACTCGACGAAATCGGCAACCCGCGGGTAGTGGACCAGCAGGACGCGGAAAAAGCCCGCACTTGGCTGGAGACCCATTTCGACATAGTAGACGATGGGGTTGAGGCTCTCGGCGTGCCTTTCTTTTGCGTGCGGCGGGTGGACATACAAGAGGCCATCCGCAGGAGCGACTTCGTTGTCAGTCCCTCGCGCAAGCAGACCGACCCGCTGCCCTTGATACTCCAGAACCATCTCAACGCTCTTGAGCCCATGCGCTACATCACAGGACCTTGGGACGACACCACCGTAATTCGGCGCGAGGACTACGCCTTGGCGCCGGAGAAGAGGATCCTGCCCGCCACCTCTCACCAATATCCGTGGCTGACGACAGACGACTTCCTGCAGCCCGTGCTCATCAAGCTGGACTATGCCCTCGACAACGAGTGCTTCTTCAACGGCAACAGGCAGCAAGGCACGCGCGAGGCCGACGAACACGACTTCCTCCTGCCGTTGAAGCCCTTGTTCTTCAAATATTTCAATGCCGATGACTTGAGGGGAACCTTATCGGGGAAGCCCCGTTTTGAGCTGGTACACAGCAAGACCGGCGGTGTGGAGAGTGTGAAGGTGACGCTGCGCATACCCATCCAGAAGACCGGACAATTCATTACCTTGGAGCGGACCTACCTGCAGGAGCACAACATGAACCTGCGCTACGACGAGAGCAACGACCGAGGCGTGTTCTTCACCCTTCCTTTCACGCTCACGGTGTTTCCCTTCGTCAGACTGGGGCAGGGCGACAAGTACAAGGTGCAGCTCGTCAACCGGGCCATGGGCATGCTCTCGGGCTGTAGCCTGCAGTTGGAATTTGCACAGAACGGCTACAAGAACTATCTCGCTGGCGAGAATGTAGTGTGCCGCCACCGCAGTCTGAAATCGGAGAAAGGAATAGGCTCCGATTATTATTCCGTCAACGACAGTTTCGACTATGCCACCCTACGCCTCATCGACGACCATGGCAGCCTCGCCGCCGAGGGCGTGGTCTGTCCCAACTGGCCAGCCTACGTGCCGGGTCATGAGGCTGTGACTTTCTCGGTGGACTTCGGCACGACCAACACCCACGTGGAATATATGACGGGCGACAAGATGCCGGCGCCCTTGGCCATGGACAGCATGGCCCGGCAGCGGTTCTTGGCCACGCTCTACAACGGGCAGAACATCTATTACGATGCCCTGATGAAGCAAGAGTTCCTGCCCAAGGCACTCGGCGACAACTATGGATTCCCGCAGCGTACAGTGCTTTCGGAACCCGACCGCCTCGACGCAGAGACCGTGGACGAAATCATAGCCTTGGGCGACGCCAACATCCCCTTTGTGTATGAGAAGGAGAGTTTGGGCTATGCCAACCGCGTGGTGGCCAATCTGAAGTGGAGCACCGAGTTGGCCAACAGCAAGCGCGTCAAGGCCTACCTCACAGAGCTGGCCCTGCTCATGCGCACGAAAGTGCTGTTGGAGAACGGCGACTTGCAGAAGACCCGTCTCGTATGGTTCTATCCCTTGGCCATGAAGGTGGGCAACGTGAGGAAGATAGGCGAAAACTGGAGCCGAATCTTCCAAGAGGTCTTCGGAGTGCGTGGCGATGGCGACAACCTCATCCAGATGCCCGAATCTGTGGCTCCCTACTATTTCTACAAGTGCTCAAGCCGCTTCTTGGGTGCGGCCTCCACCGTGGCCAGCATCGACATAGGGGGCGGCTCAAGCGATGTGGTTGTCTTCGGCAGCAACGCCTCGCAGCCCACCTTCCTGACCTCGTTCCGCTTCGCCGCCAATGTGCTCTTCGGCGACGGGTTCTCAGAGGTGCCCCATGGCGACAGCAATCCGATGTTGGTGAAGTATGTGGAGCATTTCCGCCGTCATTTCGACAATGACGATGAGCTTTACGGCGAGTTGTCGGGAATCTTGGAAGACATCACGGAGAAGAAGAAGAGTGAGGACATCAACGCTTTCCTCTTCTCGGTGGCCAACAACAAGGTGGTGAAGGGCAAGGAAGCCTTCTCCTACAACCTGCTTCTCAACCAGGATGGCCAGCGCAAAATCATCTTCATCTATTTCTACGTGACCCTCATCTATTACGTGGCCAGCATGATGCGGCACCGCGGGATAGGGAAGCCCCGCTCGGTGATGTTCTCCGGAACAGGCTCAAAGGTGCTTGACATCGTGGGTACGCAGCGCGACCTCGACCAGCTTACGCAGGCCGTCTTCGAGCGGGTGTACGGCGAGCGATATGACGCCGATGGCTTCTCGGTGGTGATGGAGAAGAAGGAACCCAAGCAAATCACCTGCCGCGGGGCCCTGATGCAGGTGCGCGATAGTCGCGGGTGCGCCCAAGTGGCGGAGCTCAATAGGCTCATGGACAGCTTCGACAGCAGCTTGAAATACAACTACTCGATGATATCAAAGGAGAAGCTTGTCTATGACGATATGGACAACGCCGAAATCCGGACCGAGATTGTTGAGCAGGTGAGACATTTCAACGACTTCTTCTGCAGGCTCTGCGAGGACATCAAAGTAGTGGACCGCTTTTTGGTGGACTACAACAGTCTTCAGAGGTTCAAGGAATTGATGAACAAGAACTTGGAGCATCATTTGGTTAATGGATGGCGCTTTGTCAACCGCAACCAAGAGAGCAAGAATGGTAATGAGGAGATTGAGGACACGGTGTTCTTCTATCCCATCATTGGAAGTATTCGTGAGAATTTAATAGAGAATTTGTAACGATGGCAGACGAAAGCAATACAATGGAGTCGCGCCTCGCACAGCTGGAACAGCGGGTGGAGGAGCTGGAACTTCAGGTGAAGGCCCTCCAAGGCAATCCTCCCGCCGCGCCCGTCGTGGTGGCCGCGGCGACAGACGCTCCAAGCCCCGAGAGCCAATACCGCACCATCTATCTTGGTGCTCCCACACCCGAGGGAGTCTTTGAGGAATACGCCGACGAGCAGCAGGCGGGCAAGAGCATCTACCAACTCTCCACTCGGGATGGCCGCAACGGCACGTTCATCATGCTCCAGACCCCCGAGGCTCTGGCCACCGCCAACATCAGCGTGAGCCAGTTTATCAAGCCCGTTTGCAAAATCATGGGCAATTCGCGAATCATGCCCCGCCGCATCGACACCGTGGAGGAGGGCAAGGTTATGAAGGATGGAGCCGTGTGGCGCTTGCTGCGCAAGGCCGTCGTGGCTTTTGAGAATTAAGCAGGAATAAGAAGTGAAAGTAAAATGTCCCAAATGCCGTCTCACCTTTGAAGTGAAGACGATACCCGGAATTACAGAGGTGGCATGCAACTGTCCCCGCTGCGGCACTCCCTTTACCTATCAGGTATCGGAAGAAGAGGCGGACGACACAACCCCCGACACAGGATTGGCCGCAGGGGAAACCACCCCTCCACAGGCCAACGCCACCGACGGCGGACAGGCAAGGGTCAACGGGATTCCACCCCAGCAAGACAGGGGCCAGCAGGGGGCAACGTATGGGCGGGATGCCAATCGCTACGGTCAGCCCCCACAGCCGACGATGCCGATGTCGGACTTCGGACAGACCCAGTTCAATCCGCTGCCCCCCAACCAGCCCCAGAAGCCGAGGTCGTGTCTCTCGTCATGCCTGAACAAGATACTGTTTGCGGTTCTCATGATTGCCGCCATCATCATCGTGGCCAACAAATGCTCGGGCAGTTCCTCCGACGACTACGCCCCATCCGCTGGCGTGGAGCAGCCGAAGGACGCCTCTTCCTCCTCGGTCAGCCAT
The DNA here is from genome assembly GCA_004558865.1 of Bacteroidales bacterium. GTDB lineage: Bacteria > Bacteroidota > Bacteroidia > Bacteroidales > Bacteroidaceae > Prevotella. The sequence continues at coordinate 11,714 of SFCY01000031.1, read as the reverse complement.
GAGGCAGATGACTTTGTGGAGGTCAACGCCCAGAAAGCCCCCGACTGGATTCAAGGCACCTGGGAATACGACGATAACGGTGAGGACGGACTGGGACGCATCACGATAGTGATTCATGGAAATCATCTGAAGGAGCAAATCAACGATATGGAGGCGGCAGAGGGAACCTTTTATTACTCGGCAGGAACGCTCCATTTTGAGTCGCCCGACGGACGCTCGCGCTGCGACTATCCTCTCAACCATAAGCGGAAGAGCATAGAGTGGCAAGACGGAAAGTTCATGCACAAAGCCGACTGATGGATCAGCTCAACCGACAAATCCTCAAGTTGGCCCTGCCCTCCATCGTGAGCAACATCACGGTGCCTCTCCTTGGACTGGTGGACCAAGCCATTGTGGGGCATTTGGGCGCGGCTGCCTATATTGGGGCGGTGGCTGTGGGAACGATGATATTCAACGTGGTTTATTGGATATTCGGTTTCCTGCGCATGTCGACGAGTGGCCTCACCTCGCAGGCTTGGGGAAGCCGCAATCTGTCGGAAATCGTCAACATCTTCATCCGCTCCCTCCTTTTGGGAGAGGCAGTGGCATTGTTTTTCCTCATTCTCCAACGTCCTTTGTATCTTGTCGCCGTGGCTCTGATAGGTCCCTCGCCCCAGCTCCAGCCCTTGGTGGAGGCCTATTTTAGGATTGGCATTTGGGGCGCGCCCGCCGTGTTTGGTGTCTACGCCCTGACGGGCTGGTATGTGGGCATGCAGAACACGCGGCTGCCCATGGCCGTGAGCATCATACAGGTCAGCTCGAATGTCATCCTCTCCTTGTTTTTTGTCTTCGGCTTGGGCATGAGGATAGAGGGCGTGGCATGGGGAACCATGCTCTCCCAATGGATAGGGTTTCTGGTGATGTTGTTTTTTTGGCGCAAGTATTATGGCAGGTTGGCGCGTTATCGTCGGCCATTGGGCGAAGTGATGCGCGGCGAGCAGTTGAGGCGTTTTTTCAGTGTCAACCGCGATATCTTCCTCCGTACGCTGTTTCTTGTTGCCGTGAACCTCTTCTTCACCTCGGCAGGAGCTCGGCAAGGCGACCTCGTCCTTTCGGTAAACGCATTGTTGATGACGTTCAGCACCTTGTTCTCCTATTTCATGGACGGGTTTGCCAATGCCGCGGAGGCGCTTTGCGGCCATTCCTACGGAGCCTCTCAAACGGATGTTGCCACACGGGACAGGAGCCGTTTGCTCTATCGTCGCCTGATGCTCTGGGGGCTGGGCATGGCGGTGGTCTTCTCCGCTGTCTATTTCATAGGCGGAAAAGGCCTGCTCAGGTTCTTGACCAACAATGTGGATGTGCTTGGCGGTGCCAAGCCTTATCTGCTTTGGGCGAGTCTGATTCCCCTCAGTGGATTCGCCGCTTATATCTTCGATGGCATCTTCATAGGCATCACCGCCACTCGCGGGATGCTTGTATCCTCGGCCATTGCCGCCTTGTGCTTCTTCACTGTGTTTCTCATTTTCCAATCCTCATTGGGCAACCATGCGTTGTGGCTGGCTTTCCTTGTATTCCTGCTTTTCCGTGGAATCGGCCAATACTTTTGGCTTCGCGCGTAGTTGTCCTTAGGGGCAATTGCGCGCGAAGCCTTGGGAGGGTCAGAAGTTCACTCCAAAAGTGAGGTTGAAGCATCCCGTGCGTGTGTCGTCGAAATCGTCGTTCCCGACGTTGGCCAGTCCAATGTCGTAGCTGGCCTCAAGATAGAGCATGTCGAAACCAAAGCCGCATCCCAGTCTCAGTCCACCGTCAAACCGGCGGAAGTGCTGTGCGATGTCACTGTCGTAGCTGCTGTAGGCCTCACGGTTGGCGAAGTCCTTGATCTTGCCCGCCACTCCACAACTCAAGTAGCCTCCCATGAAAGGCTCGATGGAGAAAGTCGGGTCCACGTTGTACTTGTATTTGAGCAATAGCGGCACTTCAAGGTAGTCGAGGGAATAGGTGAACTTGTTGCCGTTGTAGGTACTCTTTCCGCCCTTCTCATTGTAATAGAGTCCGGACTCAAAATAGAGCGGCGCGGCAGGGGTGAGCTGGGTGCCAATGGTGAAGCCCGCGTTGAGTCCGGCTTTGGCATCGTTGCCGTCGAGATAGGGCGAGTCGCTGTGGACGGTCCCCACGGCCAATCCGATACGGAATCCATAATAGGTGGCCTTGTATTGCTGGCCGCGGAGGTAGCTTGCCCTGTGGCGCGGTGGGATGGGGCGGCCGTCGGGATAATATTGTGCCATTGCTGCCATTGCCGGCAACAGAAGCAGGGAAGTTAACAATGTGGTCTTTCTCATAAAGCTTGTTTGTTGGTTACGGTGGCAAATTTAATCTTTTTCCGTTAGCCGCCGGGGTGGGGGAGTCCTAAACATGGGTAGGAGAATCCCTAAAGTTAAGGGGGGATTTCGGAGCGGTCATGCCTTTTGCACAGTTGCATGTGGCTTGTTCTACCTAAAAAAGATAAAAAAAGTTGGGAAATTGGTAATTTCTTTATACTTTTGTGATTGATAAACCTAACGAAATAAAATTGTGAGAAATAAGATATTGTTATCATTCCTGTTTGCACTTTCTCTGTCGGCCTCGGCGCAGAAGATAACCCTTGGCAGTTGCACCACCCGCGACGGCGGACAATACAAGGGCGAAATGGTCTCTGGCCGTCCCCACGGAAAGGGAAGCACGGTGTACAAGAACGGCGACACTTACGAGGGCCAATACGTGAAGGGAAAGCGGCAAGGCTATGGGGTCTACACGTTCTCCGACGGAGAGAAGTACGAGGGAGAATGGTTTCAGGACCAACAGCATGGCACCGGCACCTTCTACTTCTCCAACAATAATAAGTATGTAGGGCTGTGGTTCCGCGATTACCAGCAGGGGCATGGCGTGATGTATTATTACAATGGAGACAAGTATGACGGCGACTGGTTCAAAGACCAGCGTCAAGGCACCGGCACCTATACCTTCTCCAACGGAGCCTACTACAAGGGCCAGTGGAAGAACGACCAGAAGAACGGGCGCGGTTTCTTCGACTGGGGCGACGGCACCACCTACAATGGCAACTGGACGGACAACATGCGCTCGGGCAAAGGCGTGAACCGCTATGCCGACGGCGATGTCTACAATGGCGACTGGCTCAACGACATACAGAACGGCAAGGGCATCTACGCCTTTCAGAACGGCGATGTCTACGAGGGCGACTACGTGCAAGGAGAGCGCACGGGAATGGGCATCTTCAAGTATGCCAACGGCGACAAGTACACCGGGCAATTCAAGGACGGCGACAAGGATGGCCAGGGCACTTTCACATGGAAGAATGGCGACACCTACACGGGAGGCTGGGCCGGTGACAAACAGAACGGGCACGGCAAGCTGGTGAAGAGGAACGGCGATGTCTTTGAGGGCAACTTCAAGGATGGCAATGTGGAGGGTGAGGTCATCATCCACTTCTCCGACGGCAGCAAGTTCAAGGGAGTGTTCCATAATGGTAAGCGCAACGGTGCGGCAATAGAGGAGACCAAGGACGGCAAACGCTTCGAGGGAACCTACCGCGACAATGTGCGCGACGGCAAGTTCGTGGAGAAGGACCGCAACGGGCAGGTCACCGCCACCGGGCGTTACGAGAATGGAAAACGATTTGAGGATTGAACCCCACCTATGCCATGGCAAGGCTTGCCCAACGCAAGGCGTAGTTTGGCTGGCAAAATGGGTACGCTTCCACTGTGGAAACTTGGATTTAGACATTTCAATTATAAACAAAATAGAACAAACATGGTTGCAACAAAGAGCTCAACAACGAAAAAGGTTGTATCGAAGCCCAATAGGAGCGCAAGGCAGAAAGCGGCGCCCCAGCACATTGGCATTGTGAGAAACGATCCCTACTTGGAACCGTATGAGGCTGCAATCCGTGGCCGTCACGAACATGCGCTATGGAAGATTGGCCAGCTCACGAATAACGGGAAGAGGAGTTTGAGCGACTTTGCTTCCGGCGCCGACTATTTCGGCCTGCACAAGCTGAAGCGTGGCTGGGTGTTCCGTGAGTGGGCGCCGAATGCCACTGACATATATCTTGTAGGTGATTTCAACGATTGGAAAGAGAGCGATAAATACCGTGCCACGCGCATCGAGGGCACAGGCAACTGGGAGCTGAAGCTCCCCGAGCGAGCTATGAGGCACGGCGACCTCTACAAGATGCACGTCTACTGGAATGGCGGGCAGGGGGAACGCATCCCCGCATGGGCGCAGCGGGTGGTGCAGGACGATGCCACGAAGATCTTCTCCGCTCAGGTTTGGAATCCCGAGCCCTATGTTTGGAAGAAGAAAGCTTTCCGCCCCAAGAAAGACCCTCTCCTGATCTATGAGTGCCACATAGGAATGGCCCAAGACGCCGAGAAAGTGGGTACCTACACGGAGTTCAAGGACAACGTGCTGCCGCGCATCATCAAGGACGGCTACAACTGCATCCAGATTATGGCCATACAGGAACATCCCTACTATGGAAGTTTCGGCTATCACGTGAGCAGCTTCTTCGCAGCCTCCAGCCGTTTCGGTACGCCCGAGGAATTGAAGTCGCTCATCGATACAGCCCACCAGAACGGCATTGCCGTGATTATGGACATTGTCCATTCCCACGCCGTGAAAAACGAGGTGGAGGGACTGGGCAACCTCGCCGGCGACCCCAACCAATATTTCTATCCCGGCGACCGTCATGAGCATCCGGCATGGGACAGCCTCTGCTTCGACTACGGCAAGGACGACGTTGTCCACTTCCTGCTCTCCAACTGCAAGTTTTGGCTAAAGGAGTACCATTTCGACGGATTCCGTTTCGACGGAGTGACGTCCATGCTCTATTACAGCCATGGTTTGGGTGAGGCCTTCACCAACTATGGTGATTATTTCAATGGGCATGAGGACGACAATGCCATCTGCTACCTCACCTTGGCCAACAAGCTTATCCATGAGGTGGACAAGAGCGCCATCACCATAGCAGAGGAGGTGAGCGGCATGCCGGGACTGGCTGCGAAGTTTGAGGATGGCGGAATGGGATTCGACTACCGCATGGCCATGAACATACCCGATTATTGGATAAAGACCATCAAGGAGAAACGTGACGAGGACTGGAAACCCAGCAGCATCTTCTGGGAGGTGAAGAACCGTCGTCCCGACGAGAAGACTATTTCCTACTGCGAGAGCCACGACCAAGCTTTGGTGGGCGACAAGACCATCATCTTCCGCCTCATCGACGCCGACATGTACTGGCATTTCAAGAAAGGCGACGAGAACGAAATGGCGCGACGAGGAATCGCCCTGCACAAGATGATACGCCTGGTCACGGCCGCGGCCATCAACGGCGGCTACCTCAACTTCATGGGCAATGAGTTTGGCCATCCTGAGTGGATCGACTTCCCCCGTGAGGGCAATGGCTGGAGCTACAAATATGCCCGTCGCCAGTGGAACTTGGTCGACAACCACGACCTCTGCTACCATTGGTTGGGAGATTTCGACCGCGAGATGCTCAAGGTCATCAAGAGTGAGAAGAAGTTCAACGAGACTCCCGTGCAGGAAATCTGGCACAACGACAGCGACCAGATTCTCGCATTCATGCGGGGCGACCTTATCTTCGTGTTCAATTTCTCGCCCACCCGCAGCTTCACCGACTATGGATTCCTCGTGCCGCAGGGCTGCTACGACGTAGTGCTCAACACCGACTCTAAGGATTTTGGTGGAAACGGCTTCGCCGACGACAGCGTGGAACACTTCACGAATGGCGACCCTCTCTACGATGAGCAGCACAAGGGATGGCTGAAACTCTACATACCGGCACGCTCGGCGGTGGTTTTGAGAAAAAAGAACGATTGACATTCAAAACGGGACATTGATTTGGAATACGCGATAAAGAAAAAGAACAATGGTACAAGGCTCGTCAGAGTGGTGTGCACCATTGTTTTTCTCTTGTTTACGTTCTGCTATGTAAACTTCTACCAAGACGACGTTCTGCTGGTCTGCCAGCATGTCCTCTCGGGAGGCCAGACCCATTATGTGAGGTCTGTTGGCACGCCACTCATTGTCTTGGTGCTGTGGCTCATCCAGTGGGTGGCTTGTCGGGTGAGTGGTGTCAACAGGCGCTTCTATTGGCTCACTTTCCTGCCATCATTCGCTCTCTTGGCTGCCATCACTGGTGTGGACTGCGTCAGCTTCACCCAGTATACGTGGCAGCCCTGGTGCTGGCTCCTGCCCCTGCTTTGGCTCTTGTCTGCACTTGGGTTGTGGTTGGCGCACCAGTTGCAGCCCTACGAGCAGGAGAGTCCCGACAATCCTCTCTTCTCCAGGCTGCTGTGGTCCAACATGCTGGCTTTCTTGGCCATGATGTTTGTCGTGGGGTGGGTGAGCAATCCCGATGAGCTCTTCCACTATCGTGCCCGAACTGAGGTCCTCATCTCGGAGGGCAAGTACGGCGATGCTCTGCAGGTGGGCAGGGAGTCGCTTCAGACCGACTCCACCCTGACGATGCTGCGCATCTACGCCTTGGCCAAGACTGGCAGGTTGGGGGACGGGCTCTTCTGTTATCCCTTGGCGGGCGGTTCGGGGAGCATGAGTCCCATCGGCCAAGGCATGCATCTCCTGTTGCTGCCCCCCCAGGCGCTGGCCAAGGACATCAAGTCGCCGAAGATGCAGCGTGACTACAGGCTTTGCTCGCTCCTGCTCGACAGGAGGCTCGACGAGTTTGCGCGTCTGCTCCAGTCGTCCTACTCCATTGGGGCGCGTCTGCCCAGACACTACCGCGAGGCGCTCTATCTCTACACCCACACGCGGAGCAATCCCGTGGTGACGGTGGCCGACAATGTGATGGACGCCGACTTTGAGGATTTTGAGAAGTTGACCCATTCTGCCGAGTCGGCCGTGCGTGATGCCTACGGCAACACGTACTGGTACTACTATAAGTTCGGGAAGTCTAACCCCAAAACCCACCTCTAACCCAAAGACCCACTCCCAGCCCTTCACTATGAGGAAGGAGCTGGTTATGGGCCTTTGGGGCCAGGTTGTGGGTCTTGAAAAGCCAAGAGAACAACATTCATTCTTTCAACACTATCCAAATGACATACAAAGGCAAAGGACACACGCTTGCTGGAAGCGTCCCAAGCCTCAAAAGGGCATTGGGTGTTGTGGGTTGCGCATTGGGCGTTGCGCTGACGCTCTCGGCGCAGACCGTGGTAGGCGAGCCGAGGCAGAGGCATTTCAGCAAGGTACCACCGGGCAACTATTCGGGCATCGTGGCCATGGGCAACGACCGCTATTGCGTGGTGTCTGACAAGTCGGCGGAAGATGGATTCTTCGTGTTCCACATCGACATCGACACCCTGAGCGGCGAGATTCGCTCCATCCGCAACGAGGGCTTCCGCAGCAGCCACTGTCCCAACCGCGACATGGAGGGCATCACTTTCTTGCCTTCCAAGGGGCAGGTCTTGGTCTGCGGCGAGGCCGACAACAACATCTACGCCTACGACACACTCGGCCACCGCGCGGAAAGGCCATGGGCGAAGGCTCCCGAGTTCATCCGCCTGCCCGCCAACTACGGCCTGGAGTCGCTGACCAGCAACGAGCAAACGGGCTGGGTGTGGACCTGCAACGAGAACAAGGGCGATTCCATCTTCCTCCAGCGCTATAGCCTCGACGGCAGGCCCGACAGCTGCTTCCTCTATTTTTTGGACGCCCCGGCCGCCCACGCCGGATCGGCCGGCCATGCCCACGGAGTGAGCGAGCTGTGCGCCCTCGACGACGGCCGGCTGCTTGTCCTGGAGCGCGAGTTCTATGTGGCACCCTCCAAGCTCGGCTCCTGGGTGGAATGCAAGCTCTTTGTGACCGACCTCAGGGAGAAGCGGCTCCTCTCATCCTGGCGCACCCACCTGTCGCTGCTCGACTTCGGGCTGGCCAACTATGAGGGCATGTGCATTGCCCGCCGGCTGGCCAGCGGCAAGCTGGTTCTGCTGCTTTGCGCCGACTCGCAGAACCAGTATGCGGGTGTGCTGCGAGACTGGTTCAAGACTCTTGTCATTTCATTCTGACCACCCTGATGCCTATTTGTGAGGGATGCCGGCTCATGTAGTAGCGCAGGGTCCACGGCTCCTCCACCACCTTGTGGCGCACCATGGAGGCGTTGAGCAGGTGGAGGCCGTCGCTGTGCCACACGGCGATTCCCAGGTGGCTGGTGTCCAACCCGCTCTTGTTGGTCAGTATGGCTATCACGTCGCCGTCGTGTATGGTCTGCCTCATCAGCTTGGAATTGGCGATTGCCTCCTTGGGGATGAAGCGGAATCTCCTGCCGTTGTATCTCCGCTCCATATTCGCGATGTCCTTGACCCATGCCGGGTTGGCCTTGAGCATGGGGTAGCGCTCGGGGTGCTTAGACATGTAGTCTATCTTGATGGTCTGCACGCGCGAGAAGGGCGGGTTGGGCGCTTGTATCTCCTGCCCTACGAACCCCATCCGCTCGTTGTCCTCGGCCCATGCCGTAAAGTAGTGGAGCCTTGTGGCGTAGCCCACCTTGCCGTCCTCGTATCTCAGTTGGCGCAGGTAGGAGCAGAAGTCGGCGAACGACCCCTTGCCGTTCTTCATGCAGAGGCTCAGGGCCGCCACGTTCTCGATGTAGGTGGTGCAGTCCATCTGCCTCAGGTTCACCACCAGCCGTTCCCTGCCGTTTCTTTCCAGGGTCTGCGCCACGTATGGCGTCCCCCTCAGCTGCCGCGCGAAGTACACCATCCAGTTGGTGGTGCGGCCCATGGCCTTGGCCTTGCGCAGCATTGCCGTCACTCTGACGCTGTCCTGTCTCGTGTATACTGGCCCAGTGCCTTTGCCACTGCTTGGGGTCGTGTTGATGCAGAGCGCGTAATGCACCATGCATAATGAAAAAGCCAATGTTGCAATCCAGTGTCTCATCTTTTGGGTATGTTTGTTTTGTCTCTCCACGAATCAGTTGTCATATTCTCGCCACCTCTTTCACCCCTTTCACCATTCTGAGTCTCTTGATGAGGGTCTGCAGCCTACTGGTGTCGTCGAGCTGCACCACCAAGTTGCCTCGGAACAGGCCGTCGCCGCTGTCGATGTTGATGGAGCGCATGTCTATCTTCTCCTCCTTGGATATGATGCTGGTGATGTTGCTCACGATGCCGATGTTGTCGTTGCCGATGATGCGCAGTGTGATGGTGTATTGCGACGAGCCCTTTCCGCTCCATTGCGCCTTCACGATGCGGTATCCGAACCTCCGTCGCAGCTCAGGGGCGTTGGGGCAGTCCTTGCGGTGGATTTTGATGCCACCGCCCGCAGTGACGAACCCGAACACAGGGTCTCCGTAGATGGGGTGGCAGCATTTGGCAAGCGAGTATTCTATGCCTCGGAGCGACTGGTCTATCACCAGCACGTCGTCGCTCATTCTGGCCACGTCGTCGTCCGGATTCTCATACTCAAACTCCTCGGCAGGTCGCGCCGCTCCGCTCGAAGCCTGCGCCTCGTGGTCGCGCAGCTCCACATACTGGTCTATTATCACTCCTGGCTCCAGCCGTCCCTGTGCTATCTGCGCGTAGAAGTCGGAGGTCTCCTTGAATCCCAGTTTCTTGATGAGTCGTGCCATGAGCTTTTCGTCCACGTCCACCTTTTTGTTTCTGAACCTCCTTTCCAGCAGCTCCTTGGCATAGAGTCCGTCCTTGGCCTGTGTCTCCTTCAGCGCCAGTCTGATTTTGGCCTTAGCCTTCGGGGTTCTGACGATGTTGAGCCATTCGCGCTTGGGTTCCTGCTGCCTTGAGGTGGCTATCTCCACAGTGTCGCCGCTGTGCAGCACGTCCCTCATCTGCACGGCGCGCCCGTTGATTCGGCCGCCGACGCAGTGGTTGCCCAATTCGGTATGGATAAGGTAAGCGAAGTCGAGTACGGTAGCTCCCTTTGCCAGCTTGAAGAGGTCGCCCTTGGGTGTGAACACGTAGACCTCGTCCTCATACAGGTTGAGCTTGAACTGGTCCATCACCTGCAGGTCGTCGTTGCTCTCCAAGGCAGCCCTGATGCTGGCCAGCCACTCGTCTATGCCTCCCTCGCTCTTCACGCCCTTGTAGCGCCAGTGGGCGGCCAGTCCGCGCTCAGCTATCTCGTCCATTCGCTCGCTGCGTATCTGCACCTCCACCCACTTGCTCTCCGGTCCCAACACCGTGATGTGGAGGCTCTCGTAGCCGTTTGACTTCGGCACGCTGAGCCAGTCGCGGAGCCGCTTGGGGTTGGGCTGGAACATGTCAGTGATGATGGAGTAGGCCTGCCAGCATTGCATCTTCTCCTTCTCGGGTGGGGCTTGCAGGATGATGCGAATAGCGAAGAGGTCGTAGATGCCCTCAAAGGTGCACTTTTGTTTTTTCATCTTCTGGTAGATGCTGTGTATGCTCTTGGTGCGCCCCTTGATGTGGAACTTGAGTCCCGCTTCCTCCAACCTGTTCTTGACGGGTTGTATGAAGCTGTCGATATAGGCGTCGCGCGCCGCCTTGGTGGCGTTGAGCTTGTCCTTTATCATGTAATAGGCGTCGTGCTGCAGGTATTTCAGTGAGAGGTCCTCCAGCTCGCTCTTCAGCCGATAGAGTCCCAGCTTGTGGGCCAGTGGGGCATAGAGGTAGCTGGCCTCTTCGGCCACTCTCCGGCGGGCGTCCAAGGCCTTGGTGTCTCGTATCTGCCTCATCACGTTCACCCTGTCGGCAATCATGATGAGGATGACCCTCATGTCCTCGGCGAAGCTCACGAGCAGGTTGCGGAAGTTGTCGCTCTCTATCACGGGGCTTTTCCTGTAGAGTTCTTCAATCTTTGCGATGCCCTTAATGATGTTGGCCACACTGGGGCCGAACCGATTCCCCACCTCGCTGGCCGTGCAGGCTCCTGCGGCCACGGCCTCATAGAGCATGATGGCCGTCACACCGTCGCGCTTGAGCCCCGTTTCCTCCACGGCTATTCTTGCCGTCTGCAGGGCATGCACGATGGGGTTGAGTCCGAACGCGTCGCGATGCAGCAGGCCTCGGCGCGCTGCGTCGTCGAGACGGGTGCGCAGCTCGCGTAGGTCGCCCGGGCGCATGAAGTCGGCCATGGGGCCGCGCAGCTCCATCAGCAGCTTGCGTGTCTGTTGGGCCTCTTCGGGTGTGAACTGAAACTTCTCTTCCATTTTCTCTTCATTCATCGTTCCTGTTGGCTTTTTCATGCCTTGGCGGCATATTGTTTTCGAGTTGTTTCGTGCAAAGATACGCTTTTTCATCCACAATAGGGCATCGACCGTTATAATTTTTCTGAAATCGAGCCAACAGCTTATTGATTTACAATTGGTGTGTGTGATTTGTTGTTACCCACTTCAACAAATATGATATTTGCGTACATGGGGGCAGGGGGCAGGGAGGAATCCTCCGTTATCCCCTACTGCGTGTAGCGTCTGCGGTATTCCGTTGGGGTAATGCCCATGATGTTCTTGAGGCTGCTTCTATAAATTAGGCAGATAGAATAATCGATAAAGTGGAGTTGTCGTTTCGGTCGTCTTCTGCATCTATCGGTCTCAAAACGTCAAGTCTCATCGGTCGTGTAGCCCACTACACTCCCTCTTCAACTTACGTTTTGAGTCCCGATATCTTGCAGAACCTTTTCGATAAGCCAAATGAGCAGAGCCAAGCTCGCTTGGACTCTGCCAT
>SFCY01000030.1 GCA_004558865.1 Bacteroidales bacterium | reverse complement strand
GGTGCATTGGTAGTACTTGCCGTCTTGTTTGGGCAATACCAGCAAGACGCCACCAAGTAGTACAAACGGAGAGATGATAAAACCATATAGCCGAATAGTCGCAATAGCCTCCATAAAATTAGGCAGGATTAGCCCCGCGCAGCCAAGAATTATCAAGACAATACCCAGGAGGATTGCAAGTGTTGATCTTTTGCCATCTTTGTTCCGCAAGGCTTTGATTTTGTCACTTCCACAATGAGGACACCATGGCAATTGTTCTGAGCGAGATGATCTTATCTCCTTGAGGATGTGCTGACTTTGCTCATAGTCTTTCTTGAACACCCTCACCTCAACACCTGGATTAGGCCCGTAAGCGCCATACGCAGGGTCGTTGCGTTCGTCATGAAGCGAAGCGGTGATACCATTGCTCGCTAACTTCGAGACGATTTCGTCGGCAACAATCGTGTTGTCGCACTTGGTCAAAGTAATGATTTCCTCGTTCTCCGTCATTGTAATAGTTTAGTGTTGAAGTTGATCTCTGCCACAAAGATACGTTATTTTTTTCGTATTTTGCCCGGTTGTAGCTTAAAAAAACATTGTCTGCAGAATATGACTTATCTCCCCAGCCATGTTTTCAGTGCTGAGGCTTTCTCACGGCTGCACAGCACCTCAGTGTCGGGATAGTTGGTGAGTCTGACGCGCAGCTTGCCGCCAAACCATGTTTTCAGTCCGCTCACGGCATGGATGCTGATGATGGTCTGACGGTTGACACGGAAGAAGTCGCGGGGATTGAGCTGGTCCTCTATCTCTTCCACTGACATGGAGATGCTGAAGAAGCGGCCCGAGGTCAGATAGAGCCGTGTATCCTTATATTCTGTGCAGATATGGCTGATGTCGCCCACCGCCACCACTTCGTAGCCATCCTTATAGGGCACGAGGAAACGCTCGCGATACGGTTGCTGGCTCTGTTGCATCATCGCGAGGATCGACTGCAGGCCGGTGTTGGTGGCGCGCAGGTCACAGATGCGGTTGAGCGTGGCTCTCAGCTCCTCTTCGTCGACGGGTTTCAGCAGATAAGCGATGCCATTGTAGCGGAACACCTGAAGCGCGTATTCGTCGTAGGTAGTGGTGAAGACGAGCATCGACGTGCGACTCAGTTCGCTCAGGGCGTCGAAGCAAAGTCCGTCGGCAAGCCTTATGTCGGAAAAGACGATGTCCTGTGCCTCGCTGCCCTGATGCCGGCGAAGCCAGTCGCGCGTCTCGTCGATGGTCTCTAAAGGTCCCTCGACGAGCATGCTGGCGTCGTAGGCAAGGAGCAGCTTCTTCAGCCGGTTGAAGTTATGCTGTTCGTCTTCTATAACCTCAATTCCGCAACCCTACTAAAAGTCTCAGACCGTTGATGCCCAAACCGCCAAGAATGCGATTTTTCTAGTTCGGACTGTTTTTTACCATGTGTTGGCTGATATGCGAGCATAATGCCCCCTTCCACCCATTGGAAGGTTACAAACGACAGTCCCTCCAAAACGTTTGGCTCATCCGTAACTGGCATTGAATATGGTCCGGTAATGCAACCATCTGTCCTTCGTGTAGATGTTCAGAGTCCATTGCCTGGCGACACGGACCCATTTCGCCGGGACAACAATGAAGGCGAAGACAAAGCGCTTCAGGCGACTTGCCAGTTCCGTATCGGCAGCAGTTCGGCGTATCGTCACATCCTGCAGTCGTGCATTCAGCTGCTCGGTCTTTTCCTTCTTTTCATGTTGAGCCTTAGCCACATAGTCTTCCTTCTTCAGCTGTATGGTCTTGCGTTTCTGTGGAATGACGCGCAGTTCGGTCTCATGGTATGATTTCTGTTCGCGCAATTCTCTCATCTTGGGAGCAAAGCGTCGTTTCAGTTCGTCCTGCTGTTTCTCCTGCTGTTGCGTCAAGCCAACATATTCCACTTTCAACGAGCGCAGCACCGCATCCAGTTTTGCTCGTTCCGCTTTCAGTTGGGCTGGTTTTCGCACAGCGAGTGGCAGGTCTGTAAGGTCCAGTTTCACACCGAACAGCGATGTTCCTTCGTCCTTCTGCGGATGCAATCCTGTCTGATAGAGCACGCTTTCTTCGTTTATCACCTTGCCTATGTTCTGTTCCCAGTCGCGCTTGTTCGCCTCCAGCCATTCATAGAGCGATCCCTTGGTTCTTTCCAGCAAGCTGTCTGTGTCGGTCAGCTTCCCCTCAACTTCATCCATTTCGTGCTGCTTTGCATCCAGCTTGGCTTTACAGTCAGCCATTATCTGCCGGTCAAGTTCGAGGAGGTTGTGATAAACCTCCCTAAGCTGCAGCTTCACGTCCGTCACCGTCTCCTTCAGTCCCACGTCCATTGCCATCATGAAGAATGTGGCTTGTTTCTCGTCTATCACCTTCTCGCATTCGTTGATCAGCACGGCTATGTCCTTTCGCTTTTCATCAAGGTTCACCAGTTTCTTCTTCTTTACTGCGAAGGTCGGTTCGTTCTTGTATGTATTGTCGATGTTTCGCTTCAGGTCGATTACGTTTCTTAGAGTTGTAAGAGCTATGTTGCGCAGTATGCGCCTCACGTCCTTCAGGTATCCGTACTTGCGTGTGGGACTGTTCTCTGTTTGGTAATAGTCGATGGCGGCATTAAGGTTGCCTATGCTCTCCTTTACGCTCGCTACGTTTATCTCCTCGTTCACTTCGAGCACTTCTTCGAAGAACTTCATGTACACATCCTCCAGTTCCACGAAGTCGCCGTTCTCTCTGATTACACCGAATCTGCGCAGAAACTTCAGACTTTCGTCCTTCTTTGCAGCCATGTCGCGTGCCACATCATAACGGAACGACAGCCGCTTGCGGTCTTGAAACAGTCCGCCAAGCAATTTGCGTTCTCTGTCAAGAGCGCGTATCAGTTCGTCAAGTGAATGGAAGTGAGATAGTGTGTCCATTGTTTAAAAGTGATTTTTTTTGCATACAAAGATAGCCATTTTAGTTCAGATATAAGAAATAAGTGGTATCTTTGTGCCTGAACATTAGTATACAAAAACATTATGGGACAGTATCTTGCAGTAGGATTGCGTTTGAAGGCATCCGTAAGAAAAGAGAAACAACTTGATGGCAAATCGGTTGGGGAGATTCTCGGTAAAGTAGAGGATAAGTATAACCTATCTGAAATTTACGAACGTCGTGAAGAAGAAACGTATTATGAATATTCTATCAAGAAGGAAGTTCTTGATAAAGAACTTGTGCCGCTGATTGAAAAGTTCTATGCCCTGCGTTATACGAAGGATGAAAGAATAGATGCGGCAGATGTTATAGAGACATTGAAGGCTCTTCCTGACACTTCCGCTCGCCTGGAGCTGTTGAACGACAGAAGATATCAGACTTATCAAGCTGGTGATGATATGGATTATTTTTATATAGACGCATTCCCGCCTATGAAAATACGTGTGTGTAGCTATAATGCCATTCTCAGCATTGACGGTAAGATTGCAATGGAGTGTTATGGTAGTTTGTTCGACTTCTTTGGTCGTTGCATAGCTGCGCAACTGCAGGAATTTGCGCTGTCAAGGGCATTGACTGTATGGATTGACGGATGATTTTGGCGAAAAAATGGCGCAGCGGATATTTTCCGTGGGGTTTAAGGTAAGAGGAATCATAAATTACATGAATGTTGTTGGATGCGAATGGACTCATTTACGTTTCGTGGCAGCTGCCACGATAGTTCGCGCCAATTGCCACGATAGTTCGCGCCAACTGCCACGATAGTTCGTCATAATTGCCAAAGTTCTTTCCTTGCCCCCTGCGAAGTGATAGCCTCCCAGTCCTGTGTGGCTTTGTTGCCCATGCCTGTGTCAACACCTGCTGCCACTTCGATGGTGGTTATGTGTAACCGCTTCAGAGAATACAAGCGAAAAATTGTTGGTTTTGGGGAAGGAGTCATTCAGGCTGGTTCTATAAATTAGGTCGAGTCGTATTGGGCTTACGCCCACCTTTTCTCGCCATGGCAGAGTCCAAGCAAGCTTGGCTCTGCTCATTTGGCTTATCGAAAATGTTCTGCCAGATATCGGGACTCAAAACGTAAGTTGAAGAGGGAGTGTAGCGGGCTACACGACTGATGAGACTTGACGTTTTGAGACCGATTAATGCAGAAGACGACCGAAATAACATATATACATATCGGCTTGGTTTCTAAACCTAATTTTTAGAACCGGCCTTCTAATACCATTTATTCATTGGCGAAGTCAGGACTATACGAAATGAAACAACATATCCAATCCACGGAAAATATCCATTGAACCCAAATTTTGCGACAGTTGGGATTCCATCATCCAATTCTTCTTTCAAAGCGTTGTTGATGTGCTTGCCAATCGTCTTGACATCCCTGCCAAACAAAAAATGCAAGATAACGCATAATGCTTCATTCCTCATGCAATCTTGTCCGATTTGTATGGCATGGACTGCTCGGAAGATACCCGAAACCACCGCCTTGCCTCTTTCATTGTGCAACTTGCTTTGAGGGCCTTTTTGTCCAACTAATGTTAAATTCCCACTTGCAGGGGACTCAATCAAAAGTTTTTCGTAAATTAGCGGACTAAAAATCACTAACACCATTTTTTGCATGAAAACAAAGCTTATTTTCGCAGCAATGGCTTTTGTGGCCTCGACAGGGTTTGCACAGACGCAGACCTCTGGAATCGACCCAGCCAACTTGGACACCTCGGTCAGACCGGGCGACGACTTTTACCATTATGCGGCAGGAGGATGGCTCAAGACCCACCCCCTCGATGCCGAACACTCCGACAACGGAGCCTTTACTGACCTCTACGAACAAAACCAAAAGCGCATCCAAGACATCATCATGCAGTATGCCTCCACGCCACAGCCGAAAGGCTCGCTCGGACAGAAGATTGGCACGCTCTACAACCTGATGATGGACAGCGTGCGCCTCAACCGCGAGGGATGGACACCCATCAAGCCCAACCTTGACCGCATCAAGGCCATCAAAGACCGCAAGGAATACCAAATCGTGTGTGCCCAGCTCGACCGCAACGGCGAGGGAACAATGATGTTCGGCTTGGGAACCGGAAGCGACATGCGCAATGCCGACTGGAACCTCGTGTCGTTGGGACAGGCCGGACTCGGACTTGGCACCCGCGACTACTACCTCTCCGACGACGCACAAAACAAGCGCGTGCTCCAGGCCTACAAGGACTATCTGAAGAAGCTCTTCATGCTCACGGGCAACGACGAGGCCACGGCACAGAAGAAGATGGAGGCCGTGCTCGCCATCGAGACCCGCATTGCCAAGGCCAGCTACGACAACGTGAAGCTGCGCGACATCGACGCCAACTACCACAAGATGAGCTATCTCCAGTTGGTGGCCGACTATCCGGGAATCGACTGGGGCAATGTGCTGTTGGCCAGCGGATTCCCCGCCATCGACTCCGTAGACGTGAGCCAGCCCGAACCCATCCACGAGGTGGAGAAGATACTCAACGACACGCCCCTCGAAGACCTGAAGACCTACGCCGAGAGCCGCATCATCAGCGGTGCGTCGGGATGCCTGAGCGACGACTTCCGCAAGGCCTCGTTCGAACTCAGCTCCGTCATGAGCGGCGTCAAGCAGGACCGCCCGCGCTGGAAACGGGCCGTGAGCCTGGTCAGCGGCAACATGGGAGAGGCCATCGGCAAGCTCTACGTGGAGAAGTACTTCCCCGAGTCGAGCAAGCAGCGCATGCTGCAGCTCGTGCACAACCTGCAGAAGGCCCTCGCCCAGCGCATCGACGCCTCGACATGGATGAGCCTGGCCACCAAGGAACAGGCCAAGGACAAACTCTCCAACTTCATCATCAAGATTGGCTATCCCGACAAGTGGAAAGACTATAGCGGACTGCAAGTGGACGACAAGCTGAGCCTCTACGAGAACCTCAGCCACGTCAGCCGCTGGGCCACCGACGACTTCATCGCGCGCCACGTCAACAAGCGCGTGGACAAGATGGAATGGGGCATGACTCCGCAGACCATCAACGCCTACTACAACCCCACCACCAACGAGATCTGCTTCCCCGCCGCCATCCTGCAGCCGCCCTTCTTCGACCCCAACGCCGACGACGCTGCCAACTATGGCGGCATTGGCGGTGTGATAGGCCACGAGATGAGCCACGGATTCGACGACCAGGGCTCACAGTTCGACAAGACCGGCAACCAGCACGACTGGTGGACGGCGCAAGACAAGAAGAACTTCAACGCCCGCACCAAGGTGTTGGCCGACTACTTCAGCAACTTTGAGGTGCTGCCCGGCGTGAAGATCAACGGCCAGCAGACGCTCGGCGAGAACATCGGCGACAACGGCGGACTCAACATCGCCTACACGGCCTTCGAGAACTCGCTCAAGGAGAACCCCTTGGGCGTGAAGGACGGCTTCACCCCGCAGCAGCGTTTCTTCCTCTCCTGGGCCCGCGTGTGGGCATCAAACATGACCCCGGAATACATACAGCTCATCGTCACCAGCGACGTCCACTCCCCCAACATGGCCCGCGTCAACGCCGCCCTGCCCCAGATCGACGCTTGGTATGACGCCTTCAAGGTGAAGAGGGGCGACAAGATGTTCCTCCCCAAGAACAAACGCGCCCACATCTGGTAGCGAACCCCATGCTGCGCGGGCGGCCAGCCCACCGGGTGCCGTCCCCCCACGCAGCCACCCCCACGAAGCGAGGCCGAAGCCAATCATGCGCAACGCGCAGAAAATTTGGCTTCGGCTTCGTGCTTTCCGATTATTTTGTGTACCTTTGCATTCGCTATGCGCTTGTGGCGGAATTGGTAGACGCGCCAGACTTAGGATCTGGTTGCTCACGCAGTGCAGGTTCGAGTCCTGTCAGGCGCACAACGTTAAATGCCAAATAGCTTTCTATCAGCTATTTGGCATTTTGCTTTTGAAATATTGGCGACACAGTGGCGGTATCCTACAGTTGAATCACTCTTTAATTATTTGTCATGCTTGCATGATGAATCAAGTTTCAGCTCCGGCAGACTGTTGGTGGCTTCCTCTTTAAGCAGGTCGACTGCACGCGTGTACTTCTCTCATATCTCGCAGAGAATACGTGCAGCTTCGGTTGGTGGCAAATGTCGACAAGGTTGCTGACAAATGCCGACAGCCGACACCGTGAAGAGACCACTGTGCAACTTATGCCGTGGAGAGTACGGGAGCTAACTCTGAATGCCCAGGAGAAGGAAGCCGTGGCGAACCCTCGATGGGGGCGGGTGCCAATGCCCAAGCAGCACTTTATGGATGCTTCGTCTCTTTCTTCCTGAATTCCATAGGCAGGCAGTGGTTGCGCCGTCCAAACTCCCTATAGAAGAAAGAACGGTTGCGGAATCCACAGGCATTGATGATTTCCGAAACGGTCAGCTCAGTTGTCTTGAGCAGCAATTCTGCATGCACGAGCCTGTATTCCAAGATGAAGTCGCCGGGCGAAGCCTGTGTGAGTTCGCGCATCTTCCGATATAGCTGAGAGCGGCTGATGGCCAAGTCCTTGGCCAATAGGTCGGGGGTGTAGCCCTCGTCGCTGAAATGCTGCCGCAGGGTGTCGACGGTTTGATAGATGAACTTCCTGTCTTTTTCGCTCAGTCCCAAGGCGTCAAACCGTTGGGTGTAAGCAGAGGTGGAGGTGGAGAAGTCGCGCATTCTCTGCGTGTCGAGGACAGAGTGGTCCACAACCGTCTTGAGATACTGGGCCGTGAAGGGCCGTTCAATGAGCGTGTTCACCCCCATGGTGAGCACTTCGGCGTATGATTCCCTTGCCCCCTCGTCGCAGATGGCCACAATGGGCACATATTTGGTGTGCAAGTCGGTCCGCAGTCGGGCGATGAAAGCGTTGTCCAGCCCCGACAGCCCGCAGATAATCAAGTCCACCTCCTCATCTGAACCCTTCTCCAAGGCCTCTTCCAGGCCGGAGACCACAATGTCGTATTGACTTACCAAGGCTCTCCGCGCGAAATCCATCATAGCGGGGTCGCACTTGATGAGCCACACCCGTTTGTCCTTGTTCCGAATGATTCTATCCACAACGGTGTCATTCGGTTGCCGCTCTGGTGCGGCCAGCTCCATCTGCTCCAAAGTGAGCCGAAACTCCAGATGGTCTTCCCGCCCGCCACTCCTGGTGATGGAGAGTCCGCCACTCAGGCGCTTCAACAGGCTGTTGCTGATGGTCACGCCGATGATGCGTCCCACTCCCGCCTGGTTGTTCTCAAACTGGTCGACGGCCTTGTGAGAATTGAATATCTCCGTCAGTTCCTCCTCGCTGGGCCCTGTGCCCTGATAGGCAAAGGCCATCTCCACGCCGTTGCCGCAGACTTTGGCCCTGACGGAGAGCTCGCTGCCGTCGGCGATGTTTTGGAATACATATTCCAAGAGGTAGGACAGGGCCTTGGAGAATGTTTTCCGGTCGGTGGCCACTTCTATGCCGCGCAAAGCCTCATCGACATCGACGGAGACACCCGCCTTGAGCATTCTCTCCACATAGTTTTCTGTCGACGTGATGAGCATGTCGTAGAGGTTGACCCGCACAGGTGTAAGCGGCAGATTCTCTTCTGTGGAGCGTATCTCCGAGATCTGCCTGATGTGCGTGCTCATCGACCTGATGTTCTGGTCGATGATGGAAAGGTTTTGCTCAGTGCTGCCGGAGGGATTCTTGCGGATGTTGTTCAGCGCATCGAAAATCTGGGTGATGTTGCTTGAGAAAGCACTGGTCACGCTTGAGAAGAAGCGCAGTTTGGCATGATAGATTTCCTCACGCGTGCGCTCGCTCTGCTTCTCCAGTTCACGTTTGTGTATCTTGATAAGCCTCTTTTTCTTGCTCAGGTAGACAGAGCGGATTATGACCGACAAGGCGATGATGTAGGCCGCCACAGCCCACCAGCGCTGCCAGAGGGGATAGTCTACATGGAATGGAATCTCCATGCATCGGCTGGCCCGCTGCTGGGAGAAGTTGCTCTGTCTGACCTTTAGGACATAGTCGCCTGGCGGGAGCTCATTGAGGGTAACGGTCTTGTCGGACGCGCCCATCTGCCAGTTGGGCTGCTCGTCGGTGGAGAAGAGCGTCTTCCGTATCAGCGAATAGAACAGCAGGCAGCGGTCGTTGTTGATATAGTCGGGGATGGAGAAGAAGAAGCGGATGCTTCTGGCCTTCACCCCAAGGCGTATGCCACTCCCTGCCGCAGCCTTTTTCCCGTCGATGGCAATCTCTTGCAGTGTGAGTGGTGGAATCGCGCCGTTGCTGTGCATCTTGCTGATGTCGATGGCATTCATGCCTTTTGTGCCACCGAAATAGATGACCCGGCCCCCGTTGGCGGCATATCCGGCCCCATCTG
This sequence comes from Bacteroidales bacterium, assembly GCA_004558865.1. Classification (GTDB taxonomy): domain Bacteria; phylum Bacteroidota; class Bacteroidia; order Bacteroidales; family Bacteroidaceae; genus Prevotella. The sequence goes on along the minus strand of SFCY01000030.1, from coordinate 11,599 downwards.
CAAACTCGTTGCCCTGTAGTCCATCGCGGTAGGTGAGGTGTATGGTGGAAAGATTGGCCAGCACGAGGCAGACACCGTTGCTTGTGCTGGCCCAGATGTTGTGGTGGGCGTCCTCTTGTATGTTGTGCACATTCATAATGCCATCCGGGCCATTGCCTCCTATCCAATGGAAGACCTCTTTGCCGCTGTCCCCGTCAAGGAAGCACAATCCTTGGGAAGTGCCAATCCATAGTTTGCCATCGCGGGCTTTGTGGAGGGATATGACATCGTTGCTGAGCAGCTGGCCGTTGGAGGAGCCGCTGGTGAAATGGCTGCAGCGCATGGTTCTTGTGTCGAGGCGGAAGAGTCCTGACTCCCTCGCCCCGAACCAGAGATTGGGGCCGTCGAGCACTTGCGTATAGACAATGTCGGCGGCGGCATTCTTAGGCAGGAGCCTGCTGACGGGCAGGATCCCCGTGACGGAGTTGTGGCTGAACCTTACCCTTACGACCCCATGCCCGCTCGTGGCCAAGAACAGCGTGCTGTCGTCGGGCTGCACAATGGAATAGATGGAGCGCAGCAGGGCGGCCTCTCCGCTCCCCACCCTTGAGAGGTCCATTCTGTGAAGGGCGTCGCCGGAATAGAAGGAGAGACCCTCGCCATCAGTGCCCACCCATACTCGCGATTGGTCCAAGGAGGTGGTTAGGGCGAAGACGGCATTGTGGGTGCGTCCGGGGCCCACATTGACGTTTCGCTGAAGATGGAGGCTGTCTGTCTTGTCCGCTTGATAGACGAAGAGGCCTTCTCCCTTGGTGCCGACAATCAGTCGGTCGCCCATTCTCAGTATGGCCCTGACGGGACTCTCGTGGCTGCCAATGCGGTAGGTGAGGATGCTGTTGGTCCTGTCGTAAAACTGGTATACGCCCTTTCCGTCGGTTCCAGCCCAAAGGATGCCCTGCGAGCCATAGCACAAGGCTGTGACACCCGTGCCGGCCATGTAGTGGCCAGAGGGCTTTCGCCCTGAATAGAGGTAGTAGCCATCAGTGGTTGCCACTGCCATCCGGGTTCCCTCGACGCTGACCGCGGTCAGCTGGCCGTCTACCTCGATGCCAGTGGGCTTCAGGCTGAGGTTGCCGGCCAGCCGGCAAATCTCCCTGTCCGTTTGCACATATCCCTGTCCTTGGCGGTCGAAGACCGGTGGGCTTACACTACGAATCCGGCGGACGAGCCGGAGCCGGCCCTGCGGTGTCAGGGCATACAGGGCCGTCGAATGGTCGGTGGCAAGGGTCAGATGGCTCTTGTCCTGAAAACGCATCTGCCTGACGCTCTCCTTGGGGGCGTGGTCCATTGGCATGGGCTCAAAGGTCTGCCTGTCCCTGTTGAAGCGCAGCAGCCTCCCCCCGCCGCGGCAAGCCAAGAGGAGCCCATCTCCATTGTAGGCACAGTGGAACGACTTCTCCGCGTAACCGCCCTTTGAAGACCCATTGTCGAGATAGTATCTGCGGAAAGTGCCCGTGCGCCGGTCGAGCCTGTTGATGCCCATGTCGGTGACGACCCACAGGAAATTGCCGTCTTCCTCTATGATGTCCCTCACGACGGGATTGGACAGCGTGGTGGTGTCGCGCGAGATGGCCCTGTATTGCACGATGTGGTTGCCGTCGTATCTGTTGAGTCCATCCCAAGTGCCAATCCAGAGGATGTCGTTTCGGTCTTGGAAGATGACGTTCACGGAGCTGTTGCTCATTCCGTCGTTGTTGTCTATGTGTACATAGCTCCACACACCCGCGGCAAATGCCATCGTGATGCTTGCCACAACGGCCCAAGCGGCAGCCATGGTTGTGAGTTTGGTAAAGGGCTTTCGATTCATATTTGTATCTTTGTCTACTGCAAAAATAGCTTATTTCCCCCAAAGTCTGCCACTGAAGACCACAAATTTCACCGACTTTTGTATACATGTGTCTCAAAAGTGTGCTGCAAGAGTCCAATTGCAGACTTTGGACGCACGTATACAACTTTTGAAATGCGGTACACACTTGATTTAAATCATTTAACCTACTTTTGCACCTGTCGAATTTGGACCAAAAACTTTAAACAATGGACATAGCAAATAGAAATGCGCAGAACCCGATTCTGCGGCCGGCAGACTTCAAGCCGGCAATCAAGGGAATGGAGATAGCCTGCCTGCTCAATCCAGGCGTGTTCCGACTGAACGGCAAAACTGGCCTCATCATCCGCGTTGCAGAGCGCCCACGCCAGCAAGAGGGAAAGGTGAGCTTCCCCGTCTATACAAAGGAGGGCTTCAGGGTCATGGAGTTTGACAAGGACGACAAGGACCTTGACTTGTCCGACCCGCGTGTCATCAACTATAAAGGGCACGACTATCTCACCACACTATCTTATTTTCGTCTTGTCTTCAGCGAAGATGGCGTCCACTTCTTCGAGGATGCCTCGTTCCCACCCGTATTCGGAAGCAGGGAGTCTGAGTCGTTCGGCATAGAGGACTGCCGTGTGGCCACGATGTCCGACGGCTATTGTCTGACCTTTACAGAAGTCTCGCCGGTGGCAGTGGGCGTGGGCATGATGCTTACCAAAGATTTCCGCCACTTCACCCACGAGGGCATGATACTCCCACCCCACAACAAGGATTGCGCCCTTTTCGAGGAGAAAGTAGGCAACCGCTACTTCGCCTTCCACCGTCCGAGCAGTCCCGAGCTTGGCGGCAACTACATGTGGGTGGCCGAGAGTCCGGACCGCATCCACTGGGGCCGCCACATCTGCATAGCCACCACGCGCGAGGGGCATTTCGACAGTGCGCGGCTGGGGGCCGGAGCACCCCCCATCCGCACATCCGAGGGATGGCTCGAGATTTACCATGGAGCAACAGCCGAGAACCGCTATTGTCTGGGGGCAATGCTCTTGGATCTCAACGACCCCACCAAAGTGCTTGCCCGCACAGAAGAGCCCATCATGGAGCCAGTCGCGCCCTACGAGCAGACAGGATTCTTTGGCAACGTGGTGTTCACCAACGGCCACATCGTAGAGGGCGACACCATACATATATATTATGGTGCAAGCGATGAGGTGATTTGTCTGGCAGACCTGTCCATCAGTGAGATTATGGCTATCCTCAAACAGTAAGTGTACAATGGGTCTTATAAAGGAAATACGATTCTTCCGCAGTCAGGACCACAACATGCAGGTGCTGCTCCTGACAGTGATGATATACGCCTTCGTGCTGCCCGTAGTGGAGGTCTTCGCAGGCGCATACGTCATGCGCAACACCAACGACCCCGCCTTGGTGGCCTATTACCAGTTGGCCATGTATTGCGGTGTGGTCACCACCTCGCTGGTCAACGGCCTGCTGCTGAAGTTCATCAACGTGAAGCTCATCTACAGTGGGGGTATACTGGTCAGTGCGGTGTCGCTGGGCGGCATGATGCTGGTCGACGACCTGGGACTCGTAGAGCTGGGACTGGCGGGATTCCTGCTTGGAGCGGCGTCGGGATTCTTCTGGACCAACCGCTACCTGCTCTCGCTCTACAATACCAATGACAGCAACCGCAACTACTACTTTGGCCTGGAGTCGTTCTTCTTCTCCATAGCCAACATCACAGTGCCCCTTGTGATAGGGGCGTTCATAGGCGGCCTCGACGGGCAGACAATCCTCGGCATAACCTTCAACGCCAACCTGTGCTACAAGATAGTCACGGCCTGTGTCATGGCCATCGCCTGCCTGGCGGTGTGGGTGTTGAGCCACGGCCATTTTGTGATGCCCGCCGACACGCGCTTCATGCACATCCGCTTCTGCCGCCTTTGGCACAAGATGCTCACGTTGGCAGCCCTGAAAGGCACGGTGCAGGGTTTCCTGGTCACAGCTCCAGCCATCTTGGTCATGCGGTTCATCGGCAATGAGGGCGCCCTTGGCACCATACAAGGTCTGAGCGGCATAGCCACGGCTGTCATCGTCTATCTGTTGGGCAGGCTGGCGCGACCGCAAGACAGGCTTTGGATCTGCCTGGTGAGCGTGGTGGTGTTCTTCATCGGCACACTGGCCAATGGCATCCTCTTCAGCGCGGCGGGCGTGTTCGCCTTTGTGGTCTGCAAAGTGTTCTTCCAGCCCCTCTTCGATCTGGCCTACTATCCCGTGATGATGAAGTGCATCGATGTGGTGGCCAACATGGAGAAACGCAACAAATACACCTATATCATGACCCACGAGGTGGGACTCTTTTTGGGCAGGTTCATAGGCCTGGCGCTGTTCATCCTGCTCGACTACAAGGTGTCACAGGAGTTTGCGCTGAAATACGCGCTCATCATTGTGGCCGGACTCCAGCTCCTCGCTGTGCCCTTGGCCAAGAACATCACGAAATGCTCTGACGCCTGGCTCGCCTCCCACCAGACGGGCGACTAAGCTGGAAACGGGGGGTGAAATTCTGAAAGCAACAATAATAAGTAACAAAGGAATATGAGAAAGAATCTATTCTTGACATTTGCGCTCATGGGCATCTTCGTCCAGAGCCAGGCCGCCGCACCGGCGGGCGATGGCAAATACGGGAAGCCTGTCAGGCAAGAGGCCATCGGGCGGGTGGAGGCCATGCCCGACCTGCCCGAAAGCTACCGCATGATAGACTGGAAGAGCAAGGCGCGCAGTTTCGACGCATACATCTTCAACTGGCACAACGACGGGAAGTTGGGTCCATTCATCTGGCTCGACAACCATCGCCGCAACGTCGACCAAACCACCTTTGGCCTCTACACTGCCGTGGCCGACGTACGCCAGGGCCCCAACCACAACAATGGCGAGTTCCACGAGGCGCTGACCTCGCTCTCCGCTATCTTGGGGGCAGGACTCGTTGGCATAGACAAGACGAGCCAGGACGGCTACAACTATGTGAAGATGGTGCAGAACTACTTCAATCGCGACAACGGCTGGAACATCATGATGAACAACACCAATCCGCAGGTGGCCAACCTTGGCGGGGGCTACGGGCGCGACTGGTGGTACGACGTGCTGCCCAACGCCCTCTACTATGCCGTGAGCGACATATTTCCCGGTGTGGGCGGGGCAGACAGCATCATGCACAGCATCGCCGAACAGTTTGCCAAGGCCGACTCGGTGCTCAACGGCAACTACGACTACTCCTATTTCGACTATGGCAAGATGCGTGGCGGACGCAGCCAGATTCCCTACCAGCAGGACGCCGCCGGCGGCCATGCCTACGTGCTGCTCTGCGCTTACAACAAGTTTGGTGACCCACGCTACCTGCTCCACAGCGAGCGTGCCATCGAGGCCTTGCTCTCGCAGAAGGAAAGCCGGTTCTACGAGGCCCTACTCCCCTTAGGAGCCTACACGGCGGCCTACCTCAACGCCACCCGCGGCAAGCGCTACGATGTGGGAAAACTGCTCGACTGGGTCTTCGACGGCTGCAAGAGTCCTACGGGGCGCACTGGCTGGGGCATCATCACCGGCAAATGGGGCGAATATGACGTAAGCGGATTGCAGGGCAGCACGACCGACAATGGCGGCTACGCATTCTTGATGAACAGCATCAAGCCCTTGTGGCCTTTCGTGCCTTTGGTGAAGTATGCTCCGCAATACGCCATAGCCATCGGCAAGTGGACCCTCAACGACGCCAGCGCATGCCGCCTGTTCTTTCCCGGCTATATCGATGCGGACAACCAGTGGGCGGCAGAGTATAAGGACATCACACACAACCAGATCGCCTACGAGGGATTGCGCAAGGCCGACGACTATGGCATGCACTGGCTGCAGGGCGTATCGCCCGTGGCCATTGGCGACGGACCGAAATGGATAGCCGGCAACCCCACGCTGAGCATGTTCAGCGTCTACAGCACAGCTCCCATTGGCATCCTGGGCGCCATTGTCGACACTACCGACGTGAGGGGCATCCTACGGCTCGACTGCAACGCCACCGACTTCTATGCATCGCGTCCCTATCCCGCCTACCTGGTCTACAATCCATACCCCATGGCGAAGTCCATCACCTGGAAGAGCAGTGGAGTCTGCGACCTCTTTGATGTGGTGGCAAAGGAATATGTGGCGCGGGGCTTGCGCCCCGGCCAGCGTGTCAGCATCCCCGCCAAGGGCGCCCGAGTGGTCTATGAGCTGCCCGCAGGCACAAGAGTGAGGCTGAGAGGAGACCGCATTATTGCCGGCAGAGGCAACGTGATACTCTACGGAGCGCGCCCCCGAAAGTAGACGCGCCAACAAAACGATTTGAAAATCTTAACCAACAATAACCAATATGCAAAAGAAAGTCATTACAATGGCACTCGCCCTGGGCATCTCGGCAACAGCCCTTGCCCAGTCGGCCAAAACCATCAGTGGCACTGTCTACGACGGTGGCACGGGAGAGCCGCTCATCGGCGCTACCGTGCGTGAGGCCGGCACGTCAAACGGCACGATGACCGATGCCGTCGGCCACTTCCAACTCAATGTCAGCTCCAACCAAATCTCAGTTTCTTACGTGGGCTACGAGACTACGCAGGTGAAGACCGCAAAGGCGGGCAACTACGAGGTGAGGCTGGTGTCGGACAACACCATCAACGAGGTGGTGGTAGTGGGCTATGGAACCCAGCGTAAGAGCGACCTGACGGGGTCGCTGTCCTCGGTCAGCTCCAAGGACTTCAAGGACTATGCCACGTCCAATGTGTCAAACCTCATTGCCGGCAAGGCCGCGGGCGTGTATGTGTCAACGGCTTCGGGCCAGCCGGGCGAGGATGCCGTGGTGCGCGTGCGCGGTTTGGGAACAGTCAACGACAACAGCCCACTCTATGTTGTCGACGGGCAATTCATGGACAACATCAGCTCCGTCAATCCAGCCGACATCGACCGCATAGAAGTGCTCAAGGATGCGTCGGCCACAGCCATCTATGGATCGCGTGGCTCCAATGGTGTCATCCTCATCACCACCAAGGGAGGAAAGAGCGGGCAAACCTCGGTGGCCCTGGATGCCTCCATAGGATGGAGAAGCAGCTACAAGGCCTTGGACATGATGGACAGCAAGCAGTATTACGAGTTCATCACCACAGCCTACGCCAACGAGCCCAGCTTTGACAAGGAAAAATTCACCAACCAATACAACAAGGGCTACGACACCAACTGGTGGGACGAGGTGACGCGTGCCGCCTTCAACCAGAACTACAACCTCAGCGTGCGCACCGGCATCGAGAAGTCGCGCACGGCGCTCAGCCTTGGCTATGTGGATGAGGAGGGAGCGCTGATCTGCACCGACTTCAGCAGAATCACCGCACGCCTCAACCAGGAATACGACATCAACAAGTATGTCACCCTGGGAGCCACCATCAACATTGCCAGCATGAAGAAAAAGGACGCCAGCACCCTGGCACAGTTCGACCAGATACAAAAGGCCGACCCCTTCACGCCAGTCGTCAACCCTCTGGTCGCCCCCGGCTCGGAAAACTACGAATACAACAAGTATGCGCCCACAGAATGGTCGTGGGACCCCAACCCCGTATCGCGGCTGAGGCTCATCGACTCGCGCCACAACTACTTCAACGCCTTTGGCAATGTGTTCGCGCAGGTCAACCTCACGCACGACCTGCACTATCGCTTTCAGTTCAGCTTTGAGCACGACAACGACACCTACAAGTCGTTCACGCCCATCTACACCTCTGTGTTCTCCGACGACAACCTGGCCAACATGCAGAGCAAGTCGAACGCTTATACGCAGTTTACCCACAACACCAGCTGGGTGAAGAACTACATGGTGGAGAACCGGCTGAACTACAGCCACGACTTCGGCAAGCACCACCTCGACGTGATGGGTGCCATCACCTATGAGAAGAACAACAACGAGGGTGTCAACGCCTACAAGCATACGGCTGTCGGCAACGACGAGGCTTACCGTGTGCTCGACGCGCAGACTCTGGGCGACCGCGCCTCGGGCGGGCGCACGCAGACATCGATGATGTCCTATCTGGGCCGCGTCAACTATGCATACGCCGACCGCTATCTGGCTACTGTGAACTTCCGCGCCGACGGATCCTCGCGCTTCGCCAAGAAAAACCGCTGGGGCTATTTCCCCTCCTTCTCCCTGGGATGGCGTGTCAGCTCCGAGCCGTTCTTCCAAAAGTCGCCCCTCGCCTCTTGGGTAGACAACCTGAAGCTCAGGGCTGGATGGGGACAGAACGGCAACCAGCGCATCGACGCGCAGGCCCCGCTGACACTCATCGCCACTGACACCGAGAAGAAGTGGTGGTTTGGCAATGGATTCGTGACTGGTTACGTGCCTTCCTACCAAGGCAATTCCGACATCAAGTGGGAGACATCCGAGCAGACCAATATCGGACTCGACGTGACACTCTTCCACAACGCCCTCGACATGAGCTTCGACTACTACATCAAGAAGACCAAAGACATGCTCCTGCAAAACCCTGTGCCCTCTTTCGGAGGCTATCCCAACAGCCCCTTTGTCAACGCCGGCGACGTGCGCAACAATGGATTCGAGTTTGTGGCCAACTACCACAACCACGCAGGCGACTTCAACTACCATGCAAGCATCAACCTCTCCACCTACAAGACCAAGGTGACCAGTCTCACCCAAGACTATCTCACGGGAGCCGTCAGCCGTACCTATGTGGGAGGCCCGATGGGACGCTTCTGGGGATACAAGCAGATTGGCATTTTCCAGAGCCAGGAGGAGATAGACAACTATGTGGACGCCGACGGTGTGAGATACCAGCCCAATGCCCATCCCGGCGACTTCAAGTTTGCCAAGCTGGGCGACGGCAAGGGCGAAATCAACGACGAAGAGGACCGCACGTTCATTGGCGACCCCAACCCCGACCTTATCTACGGCTTCACCGTTGGGTTGGAATGGAAAGGCTTCGATCTCAGCGCAGCCTTCCAGGGCACGCTTGGCAACGACATATATAATGTGGACAAAGGCACGCTGTCGGTGCCAGGCACACAAAACGCTCTCGCCGACGCTCTGAACAAGGCTTGGAAGCGCGAGGGCGACACTGGAGCCGAGTGGCCACGCATCACCACCAACAACGACAACAACAACTGGCGCGTCTCGTCGTTCCTGGTGGAAGACGGCTCCTACCTGCGACTGCAGAACCTGCAGGTGGGCTACACGCTCCCCATGGGCATCATGGCCAAGCTGCGCTATGTCAAGACCGCACGAGTGTATTTCTCCGCGCAAAACCTGTTCACCATTACAGGATACAGTGGCCTCGACCCCGACTTGGGCACAACCAGCGCCCTCAACCTCGGCTACGACAATGTGCGCTATCCATCATCAAGGACTTTCATGTTCGGTGTGAATCTAACTTTCTAAAAATCGTAGGAACATTATGAAAAAGACAATAATAGCCATGACCCTCCTCCTTGGAGGACTCACGCTCTCCAGCTGCGACCTGGATGAGCCCACATACGGGCAAACAACAAATGGCAACTTCTACAAGACCCAGACGGAGGTGTTGGGAGCCTTGACGGGCGCCTATCTCCAATTGCGCACCACTTGGAACGAGTACGCCTTGGACTTCTACTTAGTTGGCGACTGCACTACCGACGACGCTCTCAAGGGGGGCGGCAGCGACGGCGACCGGGCCGAGGTGCAGGAGCTGTCCAACTTCACCACCAACTCCACTAATGGCGAGGTGGGGCGACGCTGGGAAATCCTCTATCGGCTTGTCAACCGCTGCAACGAGGTCATCCACTACGCACCCAACGCCCAGGGCGACGCCACAACACTTACACGCTACGCCAATGAGGCCAAGGCTCTGCGAGCCTTCGCCTATTATGAGCTGGTGACCACGTTTGGCGGTGTGCCTCTGCTCACCGAGCCCATGACACCCGAACAGATACTCGCCACGCCCCGGGCTACGGCAGACAGCGTGTGGGCGCAAATCATACGCGACTGCACCGACGCCGAAGCCCTTCCCGCCAAGGGACAATACAGCTCAGACGAGCAGTATCATGTCACAAGAGGATTCGCCAAGGCCATGCTGGCCAAGAGCTACATGTTCAGACAGGACTACGCAAACGCTGAGAAAGTGCTGCACGAGATCGTCGATGTGGACAAAGACTACTCCCTGTTGCTCGACTATGGGCTGAACTGGACTCCGGCCTACGAGAACAGCAGCGAGTCGGTCTTTGAGATACCCAACAAGATGGATCCCAACAACCCTACGTTGGGTACGGGAACGAATGTGCCCCACTATTTCACAAGCCGCACCGACGCCCAATATCAGGGATACGGCTTTCACGTGCCTTCGGCCGACCTCCACTCTGCCTTCGATGCCGACGACCCGCGCCAGACCTACGTGTTCACACAGACGGGCGACCACTACATAGGCGACGCTTTCGACCAGGACAACAGCCAGTCCGCTACGGGCTACAACGACTACAAGATGACGGTGCCGCAGGTGGAGAAGCAGGGCTACGACTGCTGGATGATTCCCTACAACATACGCATCATCCGCTATTCAGACATTCTGCTGCTCTATGCCGAGGCACTCAATGAGAACGGGAAGAGTTCTGAGGCCCTCACCTATCTTAATATGGTGCGACGCCGCGCCCGCAACACCAGCCCCATGGATCCGCGAAAGGACAAGCAGACTTACATTCCCGTTGTGACAGCAACCACATTGCCCGACATAACGACCACCAACAAGGACGAGCTGCGGAAAATCATCTGGCATGAGCGTCGTGTGGAACTGGCCATGGAAGGCTGGCGACGCGACGACCTGATGAGGCAGAGGCGTTTTGGCCAGACGATGCGGGAGTATGGCAAGAAATACAATGTGGAGAAAGGCTCCAAATTTGACGACAGGCGCGACTACTTGTTCCCAATTCCACAGAGCGAGATAGACAAGAGCAACGGAATGCTCAAACAGAATCCAGGGTATTAAGGTAAGTTCTACAGGTCGGTTTAAAAATCAGGTCGCGGCATATTGGGCTTCCGCCCACCTCTTCTCGCCATGGCAAAGTCCAAGGGGGCTTGGGGGCCAAACCTGATTTTTAGAGCCGCCATTAAATGATTGTTCTCGAGGAGACGTATTCAGGATGACAGAAATGGATGGGGAAGACCTTTAAAGGTCTTCCCCATCTTTGGTTTGACTGACATGTATATCGGCTAACGGGTGTAAGTCCCTAACAGACCCCAGTAGTGGGAACTGTCCAGCCAGAGAGACAAGGGTGTCCATCGCGAGATGGAATCTGAAAGAAGTCAGCGGCAAACATCTGCCCCGACGTACAGAAACCTAATACCAAGGCTTACTTGCGAGGGTGAGGCGGCCAAAAGCGTCAAAGCCCTATAACTACTCGGAATCGCAAGGAGTAAATTAGGCGGGGATAAGGTGGAAAGTCGGTATACTTAACCAGTGAGGTCTCACGGACATGACGATTAGTTGTTTCTACGAAAGTCATGGAGTAACGCTTGCCGTGAGAAGTCAGCCGAGGTCATAGTAGTCGCATAGTGACACGTGCGTCGAAGGACCGAACCTTAATTAAACGACAGTAATTGAAAGTTACCGTATGCAGGAAAGAATGGCGCAACCGACAAACCCTGTGGAGTGCGTACAGTCGCTAACCCAAAACAGTTGCTAAACGGTACATGAAGAAAGGGAT
>SFCY01000029.1 GCA_004558865.1 Bacteroidales bacterium | reverse complement strand
ACGTAAGTTGAAGAGGGAGTGTAGCGGGCTACACGACCGATGAGACTTGACGTTTTGAGACCGATAGATGCAGAAGACGACCGAAACGACAACTCCACTATATCGATTATTCTATCAGCCTAATTTATAGAACCAGCCTTAAGGAATCCCTGAGCCCGGAGAGCCTTGAGCAGTCCGTCGGAGAGAGCCTCGTTGTCGCTCTTGCGCGTGCGGATGTCGGTGAACACCTGGGCGAGCGTCTCCTTATGGTTGATTTCCACAAAGTGGCGGTTCACCTCCAAGTTTTCCTTTTCCTTGTAATAATCGTCAATCTTCTCTGGCGTGTAGTCGGCGAAGCGCTCGTCGTGGCGGATGGCACGCAGTGGCAGCCTGTCAGACTGTGCGGGTTCTTCAGCCGGCCAGCCCACGGTGATGGTGGCCACGGGGAAGACCAGTTTGGGCAGGCGAAGCATCTCGATGAGCTTCTCGGGCTGATAGACCGACGTGCCGAGGAAGCAGGTGCCGAGTCCTCTTTCCTCGGCCAAGTTGCAGAAGCTCTGCGTGAAGAGCAGGGCATCAGTGGCTCCGTTCCATAGGCTCAGGAAGTTGTCGAACCCCGGTTCTCCCTTGCGGTTCGCGGCCCATGCGGTGACGCGGCGGAGGTCGGCGCATACGGTCAGCACCACTTGCGCGCCGGTGACCATGGGTTGGTTGAAATGCACTGGGGCGAGGGCCTTCTTGCCCTCTTCGCTCCGTGTCACAATGACGCTGTAGAGCTGCAGGTTCTCCATGGTCGGCGTGTGCTCAGCCTCTTCGAGCAGACTGTTGAGCAGTTGTTCACTCACTTCCTTGTCCGAATACTGACGGATGGTTCTTCTGTCTTTTATGGATGTCATAGTAGTTTGTTTTTGTGCAAATATACAAAATTAAGCCTACAATCCGCCCTGCTTCGGTCTTTTTTTTCTGTCCCATCCTATTTCACTACATGTTCGCGAATAGCATCGTAAGAGGGCGAGTCCGCCGGATCGCCCGTTTTTGGCCAATGCTCCATTATTTTGTCTACTTTTGCAGGAGAAACTGATTTATTTTTCTTACTTTTGCAAGCTATAAACAGCGGGAGTGAGTTCCCGACAATCAACCAAGAATAGGAAATGAGACAGAATATATTTGGCGGTTCCCTGATGAAGGGAATGCTGATGGCCGCCACTTTTGTGGCCCTAATGGGCTGCGGTGGAGGCAATAAGGACGAAAAGAAAATGGCAACAGGCAGTGGGACACAGGTGGCTGTGGACACTGCCCTGCAGAGCAGGCTTGACAGGTTTGCCAAGAAGCCGCGCACCAAAGGCCACTTTGGCTTTTATGTCTACGACCTCACGGCTGGCAAGCCCGTCTACGGTTTCAACGAGAAGGAGGCGCAGCCTTCGGCATCCTGCATGAAATTGCTCTCCGGCGTGGCCGGCTGCTATCTGTTGGGCACCAACTACCAGTGGAAGACCGAGATCTATCGCCATGGCAAGGTGGTGGACGACACGCTCCGCGGCGACTTGGTTTTCAAGGGTGGCCTCGACCCACAACTTTCGCCCGAGGACATGGCCACGATGGTGAAGATGATGAAGAGCCGCAACATCAAGGCCGTCAGCGGCAAGGTGATTTTCGACCTCGTGCTTACCGACCCCGTGAAGAGTGAGCAGCACTGGTATCCCTGGGACCTCTCCTTCTCCCGCTACGGCATTCTCTACAAGGGCGCGCCCAAGGTGGAGAAGGCCTTTGCAGCAGCCCTGCGCTCGGGAGGCATCCAGGTGAGGGACAGCCAGCTCGTGCTGGGGCGCACGCCCAAGGGCTCCTTTGCGATGGTGCGCTACCGCCGTCCGCTCCATCCCGTGCTCCGACGCATGTGGAAGAACAGCTCCAACACACAGGCCACCTCCTTGCTCTATACCATTGGCCACAAGGTGAACCCCAACGCAGAGCCCACGGCCATGGGCGTGAGATACGAGGTACACTTCCTGCGCAGCGTGCTTGGCGAGCGCGACCCGAAACTTGTGGTGCACGATGGCTGTGGACTCTGCACCTACAACCATCTCTCGCCCGAGGCTCTCACCACGATATTGAAGTTTGGCTATGCCCACAAGGACATCTTTCGCATGCTTTGGAACAATCTGCCCCTTTCGGGTGTAGACGGAACTCTGCGCACGGAGATGGCAAGTCCCGAGCTGCGAGGCAAGGTGCGCGCCAAGACAGGAACCCTCTCCCATCCCTACGGCATCAGTTCGCTGGCCGGCTATTGCCAAGCCGACAACGGCCACTTGTTGGCCTTTGCCATTATGGACAGCGACATGTCGGTGTTGGATGCCCGTGTGTTGCAGCGCGACTTGTGCCGCGCCATGGTGAATGCTGGTAAAAAGAAAGGAGGCAGGCGATGAGACGCTGCTCGTGGGTCAATTTGGACAATTCCCTCTACGTCATTTATCACGACGAGGAGTGGGGACGACCGCAGCACGACGACCGCCGGCTCTATGAGATGGTGGTTTTGGAATGCTTTCAGGCAGGCCTGTCCTGGGAGTGCATCCTCAACAAGCGGGAAAGCTTCCGCGAAGCCTTTGCCCAGTTTGATGCAGACAAGGTGGCGGCTTTCGTTGAGGCCGATGTTGATCGCCTGATGGCCGACGCGCGAATCGTCCGCAATCGGCTGAAGATTCTCGCAGCCATCAACAATTCCAAGGTATTCAAGCAGATACAGGAAGAGTGGGGGAGCTTTGACCACTACATCTGGCATTTCACCGATGGGCAGACCATAGATGAGGCTTACACTGAGCGCACCACCTCTCCCCTCTCCGACGAGGTGTCGAAGGACATGCGCAAGCGTGGAATGAAGTTTGTTGGCTCCACCACCGTCTATTCCCTGCTCCAGTCCATAGGCATCATCAATGCCCACGGGCCGGAGTGCGATCTCCATCATCGGGCTTAGTCGTGTTCCTCCACCGGCTCCCATAGTTCTACGCGGTTGCCCTCAGCGTTGAGGATATGCACAAACTTGCCTATTCCCTCATAGTTTTCTATCTTGTCCACTATGGTGACCCCTTTGGCCCTCAGGTCGTTCACCAACTGCTCGATGTCGTTCACTCTGTAGTTCACCATCATCTGCTGTCCACTGTCGCCGAAGTAGTCGGTCTCAGTCGGGAATGGACTCCATACCGTGCGACCCACCTTGTCGCTGTTTTTCTCTTCATACCATTTGAAGGTGTGTCCGTAGGTGTCGCTCGGAATGCCCAGGTTGTCCTCTTACCATTGTTTCATCTTTGCATCGATATATTGGTTTATGTTTTTTGCCTTTTTGCTGAAATATGTGTTCTTTTTTTAGGAAAATGTGTACTTTTGCCGATGAAATAGAAAAGAATATGAAGATATGAGAAAGACAGTTCTTTATGCAGCAGCTATGTTGCTCATGCTCACAGGTTGCGGAGTGCCCCTCTCCACTTCGTCTAACGGCAGTTCCACTGCAAGCAGTGCGGGCGATATCTTGGGCGGCATCTTGGGAGCTGCAACCAACACGGAGACCATCACCAATGCCATCAGTTCTGTAATCGGACTGAACAAGCTCGGCAAGTCGAGCCTCGTGGGAACGTGGAAATACGACGGCCCGGGATGCGCCTTCACTTCCCAAAACGCACTGGCCAAGGCTGGAGGCGAGGTGGTGGCCACACAGATAGAGGAAAAGTTGTCTAAGGAATACGCCAAGCTGGGATTCTCGAAGAGCAACACCTACATCACCTTCAAGGCAGACGGCACGTTCAGCGCCAAGATCGACGGCAGAGCCTGGTCGGGCAACTGGAGCTTCGACGAGAGCACGCAGCAGTTGAAGTTCTCGGGCCTGCTGCTCAATCTCACGGGATATGCCACCCGCAACGGCTCGGGCATCAGCATTCTCTTTGAGTCGAAAAAAGTGCTGACCCTCCTGCAGACGCTTGCTTCGATCAGTGGCAACACCACGCTCTCCACCATCGGCGACATCAGCAAGAACTATGATGGCGTGAGAGTGGGATTCGACATGGCCAAATAAAGGAGTTCTTATTCTACAGTTCCGGTCTTCTGACCGGCATGAAGGCATTTCGTCCAGGCGAAGTGCCTTCTTTTCGTCAGATAGTCATAGTCCGCGTCGTGGGCGTAGGCCTCGCGCTCAAAACTGATGGTCATGTAGGCGTCGAGGCGTGAGCGAAGGCGGATGAGGCGATAGAGCCATTCCACGACGTAGAGGAGGTAGAAGCCCACGTAGAGCAGCTCGCGCATCTGGGCTGTGTGGATGCCCTCATGGTTGAGCACGCGCCTCGTGATGACAGCCTCGCGGCGACAGAAGCAAAAGCCGAAGAGGTTGATGGCCAAGAAGCCTTTTGCCGGCAGAAAACGGTTGCGGATGATTCTCATGCCGCAAAGATAGTGGTTTTTGTCCATTTCCCGTCCTGCGAGAACGAAAAAATCACAAAGACCCACCCTGACCTAAGGACCCACCCCTAACCCCTCCCTAAGAGGGAGGGGAACCCCAATCGCCCCCAAGATGTACTCAATGCCGTACATCCAATGCATATTGTCGCTCGCATAACTTGTGTGACGGCTGTCACACAGCTGTGTGTCAGTTGTCACACAATTGTGTGACAGCTGTTCTATTGTAGTGTGACAACTGCCACACTTGTTGGCTAACTCACCGCGCAATCCAATCCACGGAAAATATCCATAGAACCGGTTTAACGCAAAAAAAACGCCGCAAAGCTTTGGCTTTGCGGCGATGTAGGTGTATGTAGGGGGATTACTTTGCCATCTTCTCCTTCAGCAACTTGGGAATCTCGCAAGTCTCCATTGCCACGGGCACTCCGGCAGCCTCAAAGGCGGCCATCTTCTCTGCTGCAGTGCCGGAGCTTGTGGTGATGATGGCGCCGGCGTGGCCCATCTGCTTGCCCGGAGGCGCCTCGCGGCCGTCGATGAACGCCACGACGGGCTTCGTCACGTGCTGCTTGATGTATTCAGCGGCGCGCTCCTCAGCGTCGCCGCCAATCTCGCCGATGATGACAATGCTGTCGGTGTCGGGATCGTCCTGGAACAGCTGGAGCATGTCCTCAAAATAGAGGCCCACCACGGGGTCGCCGCCCACACCAATGGCCGTGGACTGGCCGATGCCAGCGGCCGTCAGGTTCTGCACCACCTCGTAGGTCAGTGTGCCGCTGCGGCTGATGATGCCCGTGTGGCCCTTCTTGAAGATGTTGGTAGGCATGATACCCACCATGCTCAGCTCGGGCGAGATCAGTCCCGGGCAGTTGGGTCCCACCAAGTTGGCTCCCTTCATGCGGATGAACTTGTGGGCCACCACAGCGTCGACCACAGGCACGCCCTCGGTGATGCACACGATGAGCTTGATGCCGGCGTCGGCGGCCTCCATCATGGCGTCCTTGGCAAAGGGGGCTGGCACAAAGATGATGGAGGTGTTGGCGTTGGTGGCCGCCACGGCTTCCCTCACCGTGTTGAACACGGGGATGCCGTCCACCTGCTGTCCGCCCTTGCCGGGCGTGGTGCCGCCGACCACGTTCGTACCATATTCTTTCATTTTGGCTGCGTGGAAACTTCCGTCGCGGCCCGTGATGCCCTGAACAATCACACGGGTATCTTTATTGATTAATACGCTCATAATTGTTTCTTGATAGTTGAAGTTAAACCATTCGTTTGCCTTGGTGCGTTATTTTGACAGTTCCACTGCCATCTTCCCGGCCTCGCTCATGGTGTGGGCCACATGGAAGTGGGTGCCTTTGAGAATCTCACGGCCTTCCTGCTCGTTGGTGCCGGTGAGTCTTATCACGATGGGGATGTCGGTCTTGATTTCCTGGAAGGCCTCTATGAGTCCCTTGGCCACGTCGTCGCAGCGGGTGATGCCGCCGAAGATGTTGATGAGCACCACGTTGACGTGCTTGTCGGCGGTGAGGAGCCTCATAGCCTCCACAATCTTCTGTGGGTTGGAGCTTCCGCCGATGTCGAGGAAGTTGGCGGGGTCGCCTCCGTAGAGCTTGATCATGTCCATCGTGGCCATGGCCAGTCCTGCGCCGTTGACCATGCAGCCGATGCTGCCGCCCAGGTTGACATAGCTGAAGCCCTTGCTCTTGGCGTCCTGCTCCACTTTCTCCTCCGGTGTGGGCTCGTTGAGTTCCTGCACGTCGGGATGGCGGAACAGGGCGTTGTTGTCGAAGGTCATCTTGGCGTCGACGGCGCGCAGCGTGCCTTCCTTGGTCAGCACGAGCGGGTTGATTTCCACCAACGAGGCGTCCTTTTCCATGAAGAGTCTATAGAGTTTCTGAAGGATGCTTCCGCACTGGCGCACCAGCTTCACGTCGTCGAAGAGGTGGTAGGCGGCCTCGCGGGCCTTGTAGTCGGGCAGTCCGACGATGGGGTCGATGGCCACCTTTACAATCTTCTCCGGGGCTTCCTTTGCCACCTGCTCAATCTCCATTCCGCCCTCGCGGCTCATCATGATGATGGGTTCCTTGGTCTTGCGGTCGATGAGGATGCTGACGTAATACTCAGAGGCGATGTGGGCGGCCTCGGTGACGAGGATTCTGTCCACGACGAACCCCTTGATGGACATGCCGAGAATCTGTCCGGCATATTTCTCCACCTCCTCCACGTTGTGGGCCAGCTTCACGCCGCCGGCCTTTCCGCGGCCTCCGGTGTGCACCTGCGCCTTCACTACGGCAGTGTCCACGCCCAATTTCTTGTAAGCCTCAACGGCTTCAGCTGCTGAACGACAAAGGATGCAGTGGTCTACCGGCACCCCATAATTGGCAAAAAACTGTTTTGCCTGATATTCATGTACTTTCATAGCAAATTGCTTTACTAATAGTTGTTGATTATTCTTTCTGTGTTCCCCCTTGGGAAATCTTTCTGCGGTGCGTTGTGTTGGCTCGTAGAATGGTTATCAAGTTCATTGCAAAGGTAGTGGAATTTATTTCAACCGCCAAATAAATCGCTGACAAATCCACAATGTGCGGGTGTAAATATGATTAATGATTGTGAAAAACAAAGTTCCATCCTGCTTTTCCCGCCCTGTGGTGTGTCAAAATGACATTTTCTGAGGTTTGTTTTGTTCTTCGTCAGATTTCCATTATCTTTGCATACATCCAGAACGTATGAAAACAGAATCATGAAGAATATCGGTTTTGTCCCCGACGAGAGCCAGCGTGAGGTGTTGGAGGCCGATGGCGGCTTTCATCTTGTGCTTGCCTCGCCCGGCTGCGGTAAGACGCAGATCCTCAGCGAGCGCGTGCGCCTGGCCCACAGGCAGGGTGTGCCGTTCGCCGACATGCTCTGCCTGACATTCACCAACCGTGCGGCGCGCGGCATGTTTGAGCGCATCCACGCTACGGTAGGCGACGACGACAGCGTGGAGCGGATGTTCGTGGGCAACGTCCACCGCTTCTGCTCGCGCTTCCTCTTTGCCCATGAGCTTGTGGCCGCCGACTCCGCCATCATCGACGACGAAGAGACCGTGAGCATCATCGCGCGCTACCTCGACGAGGACGAGGAGAAGGTGAACGGCGATTTCCACCGCCGCAGATACTACTCGCAGGTGATGCAGCTCTCCCATCTTGTCCATCAGGTGGTCAACGGCCATCCGCGCGAGGTGCGCCTGCATCCCGAAGCGTTGGAGGGCGAGGATGTGGCGTCGCTCCAGCAGGTCTGCGGCGTGCAGCGAATGGCGTTCACGCCTCAGGCCCTGGACGACATCTACCGCCACGCCGATTTCTATCTGTCACAGCTCGACGGCGAGGGCTACCGCGGCAAGAATGTGGGGCGGATGCGACAGACGCTGCAGAAACTCAGCCTGGCCCACAGCTATGAGAAATACAAGGCCGACCACCACCTGCTCGATTTTGAGGACCTGCTCATCCTCACCTTCGACATCCTGCAGAACGACTCCGCCCACCAGTATCCCCGCTATCGGTGGGTGCAGGTGGACGAGGTGCAGGACCTGAATCCCCTGCAGTTGAGTCTCGTCGACCTGCTTACGGCCCCCGGGGCAACGGTGATGTATCTCGGCGATGAGCAGCAGGCCATCTTCTCCTTTATGGGAGCCAAGCTCGACGGCATCGAGCGGCTGCGTTCGCGGTGCAGCGGCCATATCCACCACCTTGGTGTCAATCACAGGTCGCCCAGCTATCTGCTGCGGGTGTTCAACGACTATGCCGAGAAGCTAATGGGAATCTCGCCCGAGCTTCTTCCCGTCGCAGCCGACCAAGACGGCGGCCAAGGCAACGAGCTGCGCATCGTGCACAGCAACGACATGGAGGACGAGTTCGGCGACGTGGGCCGCATGGTGGCCGCTTGCCTACGCTATACCGACACCGAGACGATGGCTGTCATCGTCAATTCCAACAGCGACGCCCAGCGGATGAGCGAGACCCTTCAGGCGGCCCACATCCCCCACTTTAAGATCTCGGGCGACGACATGTTCTCCACGCCCGAGGTGAAGTGCCTCTTCGCCCATTTCGACGTTTTGTCCAACGAGCTCAACTTCATGGCGTGGACAAGGATTGTGCGCGGGCTGGGGGTCCTCAGCACGTCGGCCGCCTGCCGCGCCTTCATTCAGGGCTTCAAGTCGCGCGCCATGATGCCCTCCGATGTGTTGGTCTACGACTCCAGCACCTATATGAATGAGTTTGTGGAGGCGGCCGATGCGGGCGACATCGTGGTGTTCGACACGGAGACCACGGGGCTCAACGTCTTCGAGGACGACATCCTGCAGATCGCGGCCAAGAAGATGCGTGGCGGGCGCGTCGTTCCCGGCAGCGGCTTCTGCGTCTATCTGCGTTCCGACCGTCCCATCCCCGCGATGCTGGGCGACGTGGTGAACCCCATCATAGAGGAGAGGAAGCATCACGAGCTTCTTCCTCCAGCCGAGGGCATAAGTCGCTTCTTGACCTACGCCGAGGGCTGCGTGCTGCTGGGCCACAATGCCGACTACGACTATCACATACTGAGCGAGAACATGCGCCGCTGTCTGCCCGGCCGGAGCTTGGAGCAACTGCATCCCGTGTGCTTCGACAGCCTGCGGATCATACGTCTCCTGCGCCCCGACCTGAAGCGGTTCAAGCTGAAGAGCCTCTTGGAGGAGCTTGGCCTGGAGGGTCAGAACTCCCACCTCGCCGACGACGATGTGTTCGCCACTTGCTCGCTCGTGGCCTACTGCCTGGACAAGGCGCGCGAGGTGGTGCCCCGACAGCGGGAATGGCTACAGGGCGGCAACGTGAAGGCCTACGTCACCTTCCTGCGGCAGTATTACCAGCAACTCTATCTCCACGACCGCGAGATTCTCTACCATCGCCACCTCAATGGATCGGAGCCCATCCTGGTGGAGGAGATGCGCTCCGTGTACAAGTGGATGCGGCTGGAACACCGCTTCCATGAGGTGAGGGGCTTTGGCCATATCCTCGACTATCTCGCGCAGGACCTGATCGACGCCAAGGCCACGCCCTCTCTGAAGGAGCAGATTGACGCCCACGTGGTGGAACTCAACACGTTGAAGGAAGCCGACCTCTGTGGCAGCTCCTCCATGAACGAGCGCGTATACGTCACCACGGTGCATAAGGCCAAGGGGTTGGAATATGACAATGTCTTCATCTTCGACGCTGTGGATGGCCGCTATCCGAACTACTACACCAAAGGCGATGAGAGAATGGTGAAGGAGGATGCCCGCAAATTCTACGTGGCTCTGTCGCGGGCGCGGAAAAGGATTCGCGTTTGTGTGGGCGACATCCGTTATGACTACAAGGGCGGGCAGCATCCGCGCGACATCACACCCTTTATGCAGCCCATCGCCAAATACTTCACCACCCATTAGCAGGAAGCGCTTCGGCGGCCGACCCTCGCTTATATACCTATTATATATAAGGGCGTCAACCACTCAAACGCAAGGAGTGGGAACTGTGTCCAATTGCAGGGGCGTGTGGGTAGAGTGATTGTTACTCTTCTTCTTAGGGCCGTTTCTTTGTGGCCGGCACGAGTCACTGCCCCTGCAGTCGGGTACGGTTTCCAATCCTACAGTTGCTGAAGCTTCGGCACAGCGGATATTATCCGTGGATTCATGGTAAGTTTTTATGGAAAGGGGAAGGAAAATGGTCACGTCCAGGCTTACGCTCCTACCGGAGCTATGGGTCTGAAGCGGTGGGGTGGCCTTACGATCAAGCTCGACGGCCTCCCCATTGCTTCAGACCCACACCTTTGGTGACAAGCCTGTCCATGATTTTCCGTTACCATTTCGCATTGGCAAAGTCTGGACAATACGAAATGAAATGGCATATCCGATCCACGAAAAATATCCGCTGTGCCGAAGCTTCGGTTGGTTGATTGCGGAAAATCATAAAAAAATAAGCAAATTGGCAGCTTTCTTTGCTTGGCTTTTTGGGAATTTTCATTATATTTGCATCCGATGCACGCGCGGCCTCCTCTTGGGCCGATAGGGTGGGGGAGTCGTCGCGATGATGCATGACAACAAGATGATAGCGGCCTGTCAAGGTCGTGCAAGCCACGCCGCAGGGATTCCTCGCTGCCAACTGCGCCATTCAGCAAGCGTCTTTCTGTGGCATGACAGCAAGGGTGGAAAGAGTCTGCCTCAAAAAATAACGATTGGAAACCTAAACCGCAGTGGCGCAGAAATAAAAACCATACTATGAATCAAGATGCAATCTATGGCTTCGTCAAGCAACTGAACAGCGACATTATCGGACCTATATTGGTGTTTGTATTGTTGGGTGCCGGAATCTACTTCACTATCCGGCTGAAGTTCGTGCCCCGCTATTACCTCCGCACATGGCGCAACATTCTGAAGCGTCCGCGCGACAAAGAGAAGGCAACGGCGTCGGCGGGAATGAGCCCTATACAGGCTCTCTCCACAGCCATCGCCTCGCAGGTGGGCACGGGCAACATCGTTGGCGTGGCCATGGCTTTGCTCATGGGAGGACCCGGGGCTTTGTTCTGGATGTGGGTGAGCGCGATCCTCGGCATGTCAACCAACTTCGCCGAAGCCATCCTCGGACAACTCTACAAGACGACCACTCCCGACGGGCACATCGTCGGCGGGCCTTCCTATTATATCCAGAATGGTCTACGCTGCAAATGGCTCGCATACGTCTTTGCCATCTTCTTCATCCTGGCCCTGGGCATGATAGGCATCATGGTGCAGGCCAACTCCATCAGTTCGGCCATGGCCGCCATCCTGCCCGGCCACATCGACGCGCTTTGGACGGGAATCTTCCTCGCCGTGTTCGTGGGGCTGGTGCTCTCGGGCGGCATCACGCGCATCGCCTCCTTTGCCGAGAAAGTGGTCCCCCTGATGGCCGGATTGTTCATCGCGAGCAGCCTGGTGTTCATCTTCCTCCACATTGGCAGTCTCCTTCCCGTCTTCGGCGACATCTTCAAGGATGCCTTCACAGCCAATGCGGGTGTGGGCGGAGCTGTGGGCTACTCGGTGATGAGCGCCATCCGCTATGGTGTGAGCCGCGGCTTGTTCAGCAACGAGGCTGGACTGGGCACCACGCCCCACGCCCACGCCATCGCAAAGGTGCACAACAGCTATGAGCAGGGTATGATGGCCATCGTGGGCATCAGTGTCGACTTGGTCATCTGCACCCTCACCGGGCTTGTGCTGCTGATGTCTGGAGTCATACAACCCAACACCTCGCTGGTGGGAATCCAGCTCATGCAGAATGCCTATTACTCTTCGTTCGGCGATGTCGGCACATTCTTCGTTGCCATTTCCCTGTTCTTCTTCGCCATGAGACCATCGTGGGGTGGTATTTCTTTGCCGCGCAAAACGTGCGCTATCTTTTCGGCGAGAAGCCCATCAAGGCCTACCGCGTGTTGGTCATGCTTCTTGTCGTTGTGGCGTCGGTGGTGGAAGTGCCGTTGATTTGGGAACTCGCCGACACCTTCAACTTCTTCATAGTCATCCCCAACGTCATTGCCCTGATCTATTTGGCTCCAAAGGTGGTGGCAGAGAAAGACCACATGAAGGAGGCCGTGAGGATGGCCAAACGGCTCAAGGCAGAGGAAGCCGCCAAGAAGCGGGCTTCGCAGGGCTGACCCCATCGCCTTGCGATGCGCATTGGCCGCAGAAGCTCCTTTCGGAGCGAAAAAGGCTGGTTCCACCATAGAAGTGGGACCAGCCTTTGCTTTTGGCAATCCAGGCTCGACGATTTCGTATCTTTAGCTGGTCAAATTAATGTAGGCTGCATAGAGGCCACAATACGCTGATTCCTCGTCCATTGGCAAGCCACTTGCAAATAATCGTTAAACTATAAATATTTTCCGTTGGAAATTTTGTTGGTATTGGATTTATGCTTACCTTTGCAACGTTTTCCAAAGGAAACTATTATGGATAGAAATCGTTTAATCAAAGCAATGGCTCTCGTGTTCGGACTGGCTTTCGGTGCAAGCGCATGCAGTCAGCAGAAGCAGCCCAACACGGAGCAGCAACAACAAGTAAAGGAGAATAAGACAATGAAAGTGAAAGAATTGACCACCGAAGAGTTCAAGAGCAAGGTGATGGACTTTGAGAAGCATCCCTCAGAGTGGGTGTTTGAGGGAGAGCGTCCCGCGCTTATCGACTTCTACGCCACTTGGTGCGGCCCCTGCAAGATGACGGCGCCCATTGTGGAGCAGATCGCCGAGAAGTATGACGGCAAGGTGGACGTGTACAAGGTGGACGTTGACAAGGAGCAGCAGCTCGCCGCGATGTTTGGCATTCAGTCCATCCCATCCCTGCTCTTCATCCCGCTCAAGGGCGAACCCCAGATGAGTGTGGGCGCCATGGGCTTTGGACAGCTCGACAGCGCAGTGACGGAAATCCTCAAGTGAGCGCATAACGTATTCCCATGCATGGCCTCAGGCTGAGTCTGCTTGCGTTGCATCCTCCTTGGGGCATACGTACAGCCTCGGTCTGGAGTCCATGAATTGGGAAAGATGAATCTTCACAGGATATGGAAACAGCGTGTATCTGTGCGATACGGAAGATATATAGGGCCATAGGGGCTTTTGAGTTGGAACTGAACAGGCTTCTTGGAGTCAACATCAATGAGGCCATGCTTTTGTGCCTGCTCTCGGAGAAAGCCGACCTTACGGCTGGGGAGATTGCCGAGGGCATGGGGCTCTCCCGTTCCAATTCCTCAAAGGTGGTTGCGGCCATGCAGCAGAGAGGCTACGTGAGGCGCGTGCTTTGCAAGGAGGATGGCCGCAGCTGCAGGTTTCATCTGACCAAGTCGGGCGAGGAGCTTCTCCAGCACGTTCACTGCGACAAGCTGCAGTTGCCCCAGGAACTGCAAAAATTGATTGCCCGGCCATAGAATGCAATGCAAACAGAATCCCTCGAACGCCAATATGCCCTCAAGCGTGTGGCCTCTAACGGATGACAGCTTTGCACCAAAAGACAAAAAACGTCCGACAGCCAATCCCTGTCGGACGTTTTTTCGCTCCATGGCTGTCCTCCCGACGAAGCGGGATGAGCCAAGCAAAATCAGTCGAAGCCGAAGACACGGCGCACGTTGGTGTTGGTCTGGCGGGCCACTTCGTCCTCGCCGACACCATAGCAAGCGGCCAATTGCTTGAGGACCAGCCCAACGAAAGCACTCTCATTGCGCTCCCCACGATGGGGAACGGGAGCCATGTAGGGACTGTCGGTCTCAAGCACAATGCGGTCGAGCGGCACCGAAGCCGGCAAGTCCTCGCGCAGATGGCTGCTCTTGAACGTGGAGACTCCGCCCACGCCCAAGACAAACTTTTCCATGCGCAGAAACTCGCGGGCCTCTTGCTGGTTGCCGGTGAAGCAATGGAACACACCGCCACGGAGTTGGCTCTCGTAGGGGCGGAGGATGCGCAGAAGCTCGTTCTGCGCCTTGCGGCAGTGGATCATCAGAGGCAGCCCGTAGGCTGCGGCCCACTTCACCTGTTGCTCGAAGGCCTCCAGCTGCTGCCGCTCAAACTCGCGCGACCAATAGAAGTCAAGCCCCACCTCGCCAATGGCAATGAAGCGATTGCCCTCGGCGCGCTGTCCAAGGGGCAGGGCCATACTCTCGTCGAGCATCGCCTTCATGCGCTTGAGCTGGTCGGCCCAGTCGTCATTCACCTCCTCGGGCTGCAGGCCCACCATCGGAAATGCGAACCCGGGATATTGCCTACAGACGCGCAGCACGTCGCCCACGTTGTCGGCGTTGATGGCGGGGATGAACACCTTCTTCACCCCCGCTTGCTTGGCCCGCAGGACCACTTGCGGAAGATCCTCGCGAAACTCCCCACCGTCGAGGTGGGCGTGTGTGTCGATGAAGCCTGTCATCAGTATTTCCTCTTCATCATCCTCTCTGCGTAGGCGCGGAGCTGGCTCTTGCGGTCTTCGTCCACTTTTACGGCATCGAGATAGGCGCTGCTTTGTTCGAAGTAGTAGGCTATCCTCTCCTGGGCCAGTTTGTTGATGCCCATCTCGTTGTAGAGTTTTGTCACGGCGGAGATCTTCTCCTGCTTGTCAAACTCCCTGGCCTTGGTCCATCGTGTCAGTTCGGCGCGCTGCTCCGCATTGGCGCGGTTGAAGGCATTGATGAGCATGTAGGTCTTCTTGTTCGACGTGATGTCGCCACCCACGGCCTTGCCGAAGACCTTCGGGTCGCCGTATACGTCGAGATAGTCGTCCTGCAGCTGGAAGGCAAGGCCAATCTGCTCGCCAAACTTGTAGAGGTTTTCGGCGTCGGCCTTTGGAGCGTCGGCCAGCACGGCTCCAATCTTCAGCGCGCAGGCCAGAAGCACACTGGTCTTGAGACGAATCATCTCGATATACTCATCCTCGGCCACGTCGTTGCGCTGCTCAAAATCCATGTCATACTGCTGCCCCTCGCCAACCTGGAGAGCGGTCTCGGTGAAGATTTCCAGCACGGGGCGCAGCTTGTCGTCGCTCACCTGCTGCATGCACTTGTAGGCCAGCACGAGCATCGAGTCGCCGGAGAGGATGGCCGTGTTGGCATTCCATCTCTTGTGCACCGTGAGGTTGCCGCGCCGCATGTCGGCGTTGTCCATCAGGTCGTCGTGGAGCAGGGTGTAGTTGTGATAGGTTTCCAGGCCCACGGCCGGCAGGATGATGTCCTCGGGATGGTCCTTGTAGAGCTCGTAGGCGAGCATCATCAGCGTGGGCCGGATGCGCTTTCCGCCTTGTGCGAGTACGTATCTCACCGGGTCGTAGAGCGACTCGGGCTGACGGTTGTAGGGATGATTCTCAAGAATCGCGTTGATTTCTTTCAACAAATCTTCAGTTGTATGCATGGCTTTAAAGTTTTGTCAGTACATTATTATAAAGAGAAGACCACGGGAATGACGAACATGCATCGGCAGGGCTTGTCGTGCATGATGGCGGGCTGCCACTTGGGCATCATCCTCACCACGCGCAGGGCCTCGCGGTCGAGGCTCACGTCGACGCTCTTTTCCAGTTTCACGTCCGCCACGGAGCCGTCCTTGTTGATGATGAACGACACCACCACCTTGCCCTGTATCTTCTGCTGCAGGGCGATGGCAGGATAGTGGAGGTTGCGCGTGAGCCATTGCATCAGAGCTGTCCACCCACCTGGAAACACGGGCAACTGCTCCACGGTCTGCATCTTGTAAACCGTGTTGTCCTGGGTCTGCACCTGGGCGGGCGTCTGCTCCACGGCCTCCGTCACCTTGGCCTCCTTGTTGAGTCCTTGGCCGTCGCCCACCACGAGCGGGCTTGTGGTCGAGGCAATCTTCTGGGGCTGTGCCGTGGCGTTGTCGGTGGCCTTGATATGCTGCGTCACTGCCTTGGAGGCAGCCTGCTCCTGCACGGTCACCATGTCGTGGGTGTCGGGAGTGGTCATTTCCATCTCTTGCGCCATCTGGTCGAGCAGTTCGTCGTTGTCCTCGGCGGGCTTGGGTTGGGTGGTGTATTCGAAGGCCACGAAGAGCAGCGACAGGGCGACGACAAGCCCCAACAGGAACCCTTGCCCCCGTCGTGCGTCGAGATTGGCTATTTCAGACTTCTTAACTTCCACTTTTGATACACTAAACGGACTCCTTTTCCGTTATCATCTTGAAACTTTGATGCAAAGTTACAATATTAATTGCAAAAGGTCTTCACCGAATCGTGATTTTATTCGTATCTTTGCACGATAATTGGAAATTTTAAATGAAGAAGGTTGCCATCATACTCCTGCTTGCCCTCGTGGCCTTGGACATGCATGCGCAGGACAGCCGCACGGAATACAACTTCCTCCGACTGCCTGTCAGCGCCCATGCCGCTGCGTTGGGCGGCGACAACGTGAGCATCATCGAGGACGACGAGGCCTTGATATTCAGCAATCCTGCCTTGCTGTCGTCGGTGAGCGACAAGACCATCAACTTCAACTACATGAACTACATGTCGGGGGTCAACATGCTCAGCGCGGCGTTCAACAAGACGGTGAAGGAACGTGCGTCGTGGGCAGGGTCGGCACAGTACATCGACTATGGCAGCATGAAGGAGACCGACGCCGACAACGTGCAGACGGGCGAGTTCAAGGCCAAGGACATTGCCTTGGCGGGCTATTTCTCCTACATGCTCACCGACCACCTTGCCGGCGGAATCGCCATGAAGTTTGTCACCTCCTACATTGGCGACTACAATTCCATCGGCATGGGAGTGGACTTGGGCGTGAACTATTACGACGATGCGCGCGGATGGTCGGTCAGCGCGGTGGTGAAAAACCTCGGCGGACAGCTCAAGGCCTTCACCGACAACTACGAGCGGATGCCCATCGACGTGCAGATTGGTGCCTCAAAGAGCTTCGAGACCTTCCCGATGCGCCTCTCGGCCTCGCTCGTGGACCTGAACCATTGGGACTATCGCTTCGCCAACCACATCGTGGTGGGAGCGGAGTTCATCATCGCGCCTTCCATCTGGATTGGCGGCGGCTACAGTTTCCGCCGCGCCCACGAGATGAAGATCGCCAGCACCGACGGCGAGAGCAGCCACGGCGCGGGACTCAGCTTCGGCGGCGGACTGAATCTCGACCGCTTCAAGGTGAACTTGGCCTATGGCAAGTATCACGTTTCGAGCAGCTCGCTCACCATCAATGTGGCCTACAGCCTCTGACCCAACGACAATGAAGAAAATTGTGATAGCCATCGACGGTTACTCTTCTTGCGGCAAGAGTACCATGGCAAAGGATTTAGCCCGCAAAATAGGATATGTCTATGTCGACACAGGAGCCATGTATCGTGCGGTGACGCTGTTTGCCATGCGCCACAACCTGTTCAATGCCGACGGCTCGATCAAGGCCGCGGAGCTGGAGCCGCTGATGGGGCAAGTCCGCATCGGCTTCTGTCTGAACGCCACGTCGGGCCGCCCCGACACTTACCTCAACGGCGAATGTGTGGAGCGGACCATACGCACCATCGAGGTGTCGAGCCATGTCAGTCCCATCGCCGCCCTGCCTTTTGTGCGAAAGGCCCTCGTGGCCCAGCAGCAGCTGATGGGACAGGAAAAGGGAATCGTGATGGACGGGCGTGACATCGGCACCACGGTTTTTCCACGTGCCGAACTGAAGATATTCGTTACGGCCTCGGCCGAAGTGCGCGCCCGGCGCCGCTACGACGAGCTGCGGGCCAAGGGAATGCCAGCTGACTACGACGAGATCAAGCACAACGTGGAGGAGCGCGACTACATCGACACGCACCGCCAAGTGAGTCCGCTCAAGAAAGCCGACGACGCCCTCCTGCTCGACAACAGCAATATGACCATCGAGCAGCAAAACCAGTGGCTGATGGAGCAATACGAGCGTGCGGTGGGCAAGGAGTAGCGTCTTCGGCAAAGCGTGGAAAGGGGCAGGGTCAAATGAGTTTGACCCTGCCCCTTTTGCAGGAAATGGTAATAAGGAGAACACATTGGGGCTTCCTTACCTTGTGCGGAAAAGTAAATTTATATGTTTATGCAACTTTTTTCATGAAAAATGTTGTTCTTATCCAAATCTTTTTGTATCTTTGTCGCATTCAAATAAGAATTTGGGCTTCGCCCATTGAACTTGCGCCGACGGAGGCTGCAGCGCGTAAATGCGGGCAATGCCAACTCCTGCCGCATGGTAATGATTTAAGATGCTAATAGCAATTAAAGAAATAAGTTTTTGTTTATGTTAATTTCAATGTTTACGGTCTTCAAAAACCAACTTGTCTGACTTTCTCGTGAGAGACGGACTGACAAGATAGTTAGTGACAAAGTATTTTTTTTATGTATCAATTACTGTTTTGGAGAGCTACTTTGTGAAAAGCAGCTCTTTTTTATGGACGTTTGATAACCCTCAGTCTTCTTGTTCGTCAACAAACGTCAGCAGGCACCGACAGGCCTCCACGCCGTCGGGTACATCCGCGTTTTTCTTCATCACCTTGACAGCGAAGGAGCCGTTGCCCTCATCCTGACTGTAGAGGCAGAGGTCGTCGCCCTGATGGCTTTCGGCCACGTAGGCAATGTCGAAGCGTTTCAGCCGGTGGCTTCTGTACCATTCGAGGTCGAAGAGGTCGAGCAGGTGCTCCACGTATTTCATGCTGTTGATGTGGCCGTTCAGGTCCACGTCGTTGTAGTAGGTGCCGATGGTGCGCACGAGTGGCGCGTCTCCGTTCACCGTCACACGGTTGGGCTTGGCAATGGGGCATTCCTTGGCCGTCTCCACGTAGTCGACGATGAGTCCGTCGTTGACGCTGAACACGTCGGCAGGCTCTCGCGTCTGGGTGTCGATCATCGCCCAGATGCTCTTGCCGAAGCCGAATGGGCGCCTGTCCTCGGCAGTGATGGCGAAGTTGCGGCTCGTGAAAGTGTGTCGAGCACCGTCGCACCAGGTCTCCACGTAGAACTTGTCGTAGATTTTAGGCATCTCGGTCATCTCCACAGCCAATCTCGACAACACCCATGAGCGGTTGATGGTGTTGAGGTATTTCACGCCGAATCCCCGGTCGTTGCTGTGGAAGTCGGCGGCATTGAGCAGCTGGTTTCCCAAATGGGTCATCAACAGCCGCCTGCTGAAATCGCAGTGGAAGGGCTCGGCCACAAACTGGTATCGCCCCACTTTGGTCAACATGGTCTCTTTCATATTCTGTGTTGTTTTGTTGGTTCTCTGATGGCGGAGGCCAGTGCCTAAAGAGGATTTCCCCCTTATGGACAGCCCTCCAACAAGGCAAAGTTAAGCATTAATTGCGAACCCTCCAAACAATGCCGCCTCTTATTTTGGCCGTAGCCGTCAGCGTTTTCCATCCTGTCCCATCTTGCCAGCACGGGGTTGTACTGGCGAGCGCCGTAGTCGTAGGTGTTCAGTCCGTGCATCTGGTCAAACTCCTTGCCTTTGTATTTGAACCGCTGCAGTCCGCTGTTGCGGCTCAGGTCGCTCATGGGGAGTCCGAAAGGATAGTAGTCCGTCACCTGCTCCACGGTGCCGTCCTCGGCCATGACCTCGCGGATGTTGCCCAAGTGGTCCTTGTTGAAGTACTTGAAGGCGAGCGTCAGGGTGTCCGTCGCGCTGCCGTTGGCGAACTGTATGACCGCCCGACTACCGTTGTCGTCGTAGGCTATGCTTGTGATGCCGCGGGTGCCGTCCATTGTCAAAGCCCCGTTGTCGTTGTAGGCGAAATCGCTGGAGCCCCGCATCAGGTCGAGCGTGGCGGCGGGCAAGACGGGGGCGGCCTTCTCCTCCACGGAAGACAGCTGGTTGCCGTCGTAGGAGAGAGCCAGGTCGTCGATGAGGCCAAACGTCCCGTCCTGCCTCAGGCCACTGCGCCGTATGGAGAGCGGGTTGCCGTTGGCGGATATAGCAGAATAGCTTTTGGTATCGCCCCTTTCCGCTCAACCTTTATTCGCATCCTTGTTCATATCACGTCACTCGGCTGTTAATGATGGTTGAGATAATCTACCAAACATAGTAATGACAAGTCACTATCCACCGACTCTATATGTGTTGGTGCGCACTGCGTGCTTCGCGCGTCTTCGAGGCGCTGAGTTTCGTTTATCGCTGCGACTACCCCCGGGCTGCGCTACGCTTGCCTGGGGTTAGAGAGAGGACGCCTCTTCGAGACTGTTGTGGATGCATGTCTTTGGGTGATGGATTTCTCCAACGTAAGGGGGGGTTAGCTGTGTCCTTTTGTTTAAAGAGCAATCTTCATACACCCACATCCCCAATGAGGACTGGTATTTGTAGACAGCCTCGACTGATTGGGTCATTGTAATGTTAGGAGCATTAGCCGTCAGATAAAACACCTTAATGGCGACCCGCCCTTTCTGGACCAGCAGTTGTGGCCAACCCACGACAAACTGTCCATCCTTGAGCCAGCTTTTGTAGTCCTGTCCTAAAGGAATATGCTTGATGGAGCTGAAGTAGTAAGGAAAGAATGCCTTGTATGATCCCTGTTCGGCATCCCGATAGAGGAATGCTGGGAAATGCTCGTCGTTGATATAGACATCATTTGGCCGAACGCCCCTGTCCGCAAGCAACTCCAAGCATTTTGTCAATGCCCTGTAGCACACCGAATCCATACAGAGTGTGCGTCTGTCTTGATAATAAGTCCACACTGGTCTTCCGTTTCTTACGAAGGTAGAGTCTGGTCTTCTGTTTTGATGGTAAGTCCACACTACAATTCCTCCCCCATCATAGGAAGAGTCAGGCACGATGTCCCACACCCTGCTCCGTTCAATGCGTTTGGCAATCTCCTTTTGTGTAAGGTGTGCCTCCTCGGCCTCCCCCCTGTCGTTTATTCCAAACATAGTGTAGAAGTTGCTTCCCAAATACGATGCCCTCACAATGGGCTCGATGTATTTCCAGAACCCTATTTGAAAGCTTATGGTGTCTGCTCCTGTCATGTATATGCTTCCCAACTGCGCATAGGAATACTTGTATTTCTTACGCGTCTTGATTAGGTTGTGAATCTTGTCCGCGTGGACAG